>JASFSD010000008.1:0-18713 GCA_050114575.1 Gammaproteobacteria bacterium
GATCCTTGCCGTGTTCGCTCGATTACGGCGGCGCTATCCCGAGCTCTTGCTCGTGCTCGTGCCGCGGCATCCCGAGCGCTTCGGCGCGGTTGCGAGGCTCTGCCGTCGGCGCGGCTTCGAAACCGCAAACCGGAGCACTCTGACCGGCAATCTGCCCGAATCCGTCAGTGTCATCGTCGGCGACACAATGGGTGAGCTGCACACGCTGTACGCGGCATCGGATATTGCGGTGATCGGCGGCAGCTTCGTTCGTCGTGGCGGCCAGAACCCGCTCGAGGCCTGCATGGTCGGTGTGCCGGTTCTTTTCGGTCCGCACATGTTTCACTTCGAGGAGATCAGCGCACTGACACTCGAGCGCGGCGCGGGCAGGCAGGTTCCTGGTGCCGTTGCGCTGACCGATGCCGTTTCGCTCTACCTCGATCAGCCAGCGCTCCGGCGCGCAGCGGGAACCGCGGGCCAGGCGCTGATTCGAGAGAATCGAGGCTCTCTGGAATCCACGCTGGCTGCGATGAGCCGGCAGCTCGCCACCACGAGGGCCGCCGTTGCCGACCGCCCCGATGCAGCCGATTCCCCGGTGTAGCGGGGTCGCCGTGCTGCGTAGAGGCGGGTTCGGCTGGTCCGCGGTGCTTGTCGTCATCGCCTCCGTCTGCACGCAGACGGCCGCAGCGTATGGCACCCGGGGGCACCTCATCGCTGGACGAGTCGCCGAGCCGCTCCTCTGCGACCGCGCGGCGGATGCCGTTTCCGAGCTCTTTCCGGGCGAGGATCTCGGTGAAATCGGCCTCTGGGCCGACCGGATCCGCGGCGATGCGGATTTCGCCGACAGCGCGCCATGGCATTACATGAACATTGCCGACGGCGTCCCGATTCGTGAATTCATGCATCCGCCGGAAGGCGATGTGCTCTGGGCAATCCGGCATTTCGCGCTGCAGCTCAGCGATCCGGGCCTCGGCCGGCGAAGTCGTGCTGAGGCGCTCGCGTTTCTCGTCCACTTCGTCGTCGACATCCATCAGCCGCTGCATGTCGGCCTCGCAGAGGATCGCGGCGGCAATTCCGTTCGGCTCCAGTTTCGTGGTGAGGAGACGAATCTGCACAGGTTCTGGGACACGCATGCCGTGGAGTCGTCCGGCTTGTCGGTGCGAGAGTACGTCCGCGAGCTGGCTGCAGAGATCGTTACCGCCGGTGCGGCGACGTCTCTGGATCCGGCCGTCTGGGCTGCCGAAAGCCAGAGCCTGCGTGGCGAAGTCTACGGCTTCGGCCGGGCTGGTCGAGCACCCGACCGCAGCTACGTCGAGCAGGCGACGCGAACGACCCGGGACCGCCTCGGCCTGGCGGCCCGGCGACTCGCAGGCACGCTCAATGCGATCTTCTGCAACTGAAGAGCGGCCGTAGCCTCTCGGCAAGCCATGCGGCGCAGGTCGCGGTCGCGTCGGCCATTACTCGGTTCTCAGCGCATCGAGCGGCTCGAGCGCCGCCGCACTGCGGGCGGGCAGAACGCCGGCCAGAAGCCCGATCAAAATGGCGATGATCTCGGCAAAGCCGACGTAGAGCAGCGACAGCCGTAACGGCAAACCGGGTATTGCGATCTGCGCGATCATGACAATGGCGAAACCGAACGCGAGCCCGAACAGTCCGCCCAGCCCCGACAGCAGCATCGCTTCGCTCAGGAAGAAGTGTCCTATACGCCGCCGCGTGGCGCCGATCGCGCGCAGCAGCCCGATTTCGGCCGTTCGCTCGCGAACGGCGATCGTCATGATGGTGAAGATGCCGACTCCGCCGACGAGCAGTGAGATCCCACCCAGTGCGGCCACACCCAGCGTCAGCACGTCGACGATCGAACCGAGGACATCGAGCATCTGCTGCTGGGTGACGATGGTGAAGTCTTCGGAGCCGTGGCGCGCGAGGAGTATTCGCGTAATGCCGGCCACGACTTCGTCTACCGGGGCGTTGTCAGCGTAGAGCACGTCGATCTCGTGGAGTCCCTCGCGGTCGAAGAGCTCGAGCCCGCGGGCGGCCGGGATGTACACGGAGTCGTCCAGGTCGAAGCCGAGCATCTGGCCCTTCGCTTCCATGACGCCAACGACTTGAAAGCGGGCTCCGCCTATGCGTATGCGATCGCCGAGCGGGCTGGAGCTGTCGTAAAGCTCCTGCTGGACGGTCGCGCCGATGACGGCGATCGGCCGCGCGCGCTCGAGATCGTCGGGCGGTAGAAACTCGCCGCTGGCCACCTCGAACTTGAACGCCTGGTCGAATTCCGGGCCCACGGCAAACACGTTGACCGTGCGCTCGCGACCCTGCGCCTCTACCGATGCAGAGCCGGATACCACCGGCACGGAATGCAGGACATAGGGCGCGCGCTCGATCGCTTCCGCATCGGCCAGGCTCAAGGGCCGGATGGAATTGAAGACGCTGGACGAAACGCCGAGCGTGTTCGCCTTGCCCGGTTGAATGCCCAGCGTCGTGGTGCCGAACTGAGTGAACTGGTCGATGACGTAGCGGTTGACGCCCTCGCCGACCGACGTCAGTAACACCACTGCGGTGACGCCGATGCCGATGCCGAGCGCCGTCAGAATGCTGCGCATACGATGCGCGACGATCGATTGAGTTGTCAGTCGAATGAGATCGGCGCGCAGCATGACGGCTATTTGGTCAGCGCCTCGACCGGATCGAGCGTAGCTGCCCGTCTGGCCGGCAGGATTCCGAAAATCAGGCCGCTCGCGACGGCAACTCCGAAGCCGGCGAGTGCGGCCCAGACCGGGGCATGAAAGTCGATGATCGGATACGCCGTTCTCAGAGCGAAAGCGGCTGCCTGGCCGACACCGTAACCGATCAGTCCGCCGAGAACGGAGAGGCTGCTGGCCTCGGCGAGGAACAGCAGCAGGATTTGACCTCGCTTCGCGCCGAGCGCCTTCAGCAACCCGACCTCGGATGTGCGTTGCGAGACCGCGACGAGCATGACGTTCATGATCAGGACGCCTGCCACCACGAGGCTGATGCCTGCGATCGCGGCGAGCGCTGCCGTGACCACGCCGAAGATGTCATTGAATGTCGAAAGGACGGCGTCCTGCGTGATCACCGTGAAGTCCTCGATGCCCTGATGCCGCCGCTTGACGATGTCGATGATGTCGCGTCTTGCGCTATCCATCCGGGTAGCCTCGGTCGCCTCGATGAAGATCCGGAACACGGCGGGCGTATTGAAGATCTGCTGCGCGTTGGCCACGGGGACGACGATGAGCTCGTCGGTGTCGAAGAGGCCGGTCATGCCCGCCTGGGCGAGAACGCCGATGACTCGGCAGCGCGTCTCGCCGATCCTGACCCATTCGCCGACCGGTTGGCGGTTGGTGAAGAGCTCGCGCGCCACGACGTTGCCCAGCACACAGACGGGCGAAAGGACGTCCAGATCGGTATCGGGCAGGAAGCGTCCGGACTGCAGTTCCCAGCTCTGAATGTCCTTGAACGCGGCATTGGCACCGATGACCGTGGTTTCGCGTTCCCGGGAGCGCCAGGAGACGGCGCCGCCCCCTACAACGAGGGGCGCGACGCGATCGACGTAGGGGCTGCGGCTGATCGCGATCGTGTCGTCGAGCGTCAGATCCCTGGCCGTCTCTCCGATCAGCATGCCCTGCAGCCCGGCGCCGGCCGTGTCCGACCGGCCGGGGAGCATGATCAGCAGATTGGTGCCGAGATTCGAAAATTCGCCGCTGATATAGCGTCTGGCGCCTTCGCCCACCGAGGTCAGCGTGATGACCGAGGCAACACCGATCGCAATCGCGAGCAGCAGCATCGACGAGCGCAGCGGATAGCGCCTGAGAGCCTGACCGGAAAGACGCATGACGTCGGCCGTCCTCATGCGGGCGCGTCCCGCGCGTCGTCCGAGATGCGGCCATCGATCATCTTGATCTCACGCGTCGCGCGGGCGCCGAGACGGGCGTCATGCGTGACGACCAGCAGCGCGAGGCCCTGAGCGTTGAGTTCCTCGAGAATCGCGACGATCTCTTCGCCGGATTTCGAGTCCAGGTTTCCCGTCGGTTCGTCGGCTAGCAGCACGTTCGGTTGCATGATGATCGAGCGTGCGATCGCGACGCGCTGACGCTCGCCGCCGGACAGCTGGTCCGGCCGATGCGATTTGCGCGGGCCGAGGCCGACGCTTTCGAGCATCTCGGTCGCGCGCGCGCGTCGTGCCCGCGGGGACTTGCCGGCCAAAAGCATGGGCAGCTCGACATTCTCGAGAGCCGTCATTCGCGCAACCAGGTGGAACGACTGAAAGATAAAGCCGATCTGCTGTTGGCGCAGCGCGGCGAGCGCGTCGTCGTCGAGATCCGCAACGTTCTCTCCCGCAAGCTCGTAGGTTCCTTCGTCGGGCCGATCGAGCAGGCCGATGACATTCAGCAGCGTCGATTTGCCCGAGCCCGATGGGCCCATGATGGAGATGTACTCGCCGGCATCGACGTCGAGGTCGACATGATCGAGCGCATGCACCACTTCGTCACCGACGGGATAATTGCGGCAGATTCCGCGCAGCCGCAACATCGGGCAGCTCCGTGTTACTCCGGCGCCACGATGGCGCCGTCTTCGACTCCCTCGCGGTCGACCGTGCTGACGACCCGATCGCCCTCACGCAGGCCGCTCGTGATCTCGGCGAACTCCCAGTTGGAGATGCCGACACCCACTTCCCGATCCGCGATGGCTCCGGTGACGGCATCGAAGACGAATACGCGATTCCCGTCGTGGATGACTGCGGTCGGGACCCGGAGCACATCGTCCCTGCTGTCGAGAATGACCTCGACATCGGCGCTGTACCCTGGCAGCAAGCCGCTTTCCTCGGGATTGTCGAACTCGGCCTCGATCTCGACGGTCCGCGCCTGCCGTTCCTGGTCGAGCACGTAGGGCGCGATGCGCCGCACGTGGCCCGGAAAGCTCCGGTCCGCAAACGCGTCGAGATTGATTCGCGCCGTCATGCCGGCGCGAATCAACGGGGCGTCGATCTCGTCGATGGGTGCGCTGATGTAAAGACAGGACGAGTCGATGAGATCGACGGTCGGCGGGGTCGGCACGCCGACGGGCGACGGCGTGACGTACTCGCCGAGCTCGCCATTGATTTCGGCGATGACGCCGTTGAACGGCGCGCGCAGCTGGGTCTTCTCGAGCTGGGCCCTGACGACGTCGACCCGGGCGTCGCTGACCTCTGCCGTCACGCGCGCCGCCGAACAGGCGGCGGCCATCGACTCCGCCCGGCCCTCGGCCTGATCGGCCTGTTCAACCGAGACGGCCTGTTCGACGAGCAGGCGCGTCAACCGATCGGCGTCGCGGCGGGCAACGTCGGCTGCGACACAGGATTCCTGCGCTCGGGCGGCGGCTGCGCGGGCTTCGCGCCGGGCCTGCTCGAGCTGCGCCTTGATGTCCTCGTTCCAGAGCTCGAGCAGCAGCTGGCCGGCCTCGACTACGGAGCCGTCCACGACCGGCAGCGCGGCAATCTGGCCGCCGAATGCCGGCGACAGCCCGGCGCGCCGGCAGGCGTCGACGGTACCGGCGCGAGTATTGGCTACCGAGGCGATGACCGGACCGCGTTCGACCGTTGCGAGGCCCACGAGAACCGGTTCAGGTCGGGTGAACCACCAGACTCCAGCGCCGATCAGCGCGGCGACAACGACGGCAATGGCGAGATTGCGCATGCGGCGCACTCTACCATGAGACCGGCTCTATTCAGGCGTCCTGCTCGGCCAGGAAACGCTCGGCGTCGAGCGCGGCCATGCAGCCCGCGCCAGCCGAAGTGACGGCCTGTCGATACACCGGGTCGGCGACGTCTCCGGCGGCGAAAACGCCCTCGACACTCGTGGCGGTTGCGAAAGTGCTCGATTTGTCGAGCGAGATGTAACCGCCGTCCATTTCCAGTTGTCCGACGAATATATCGGTGTTCGGCTTGTGGCCTATCGCGATGAAGATGCCCTGCGCTTCGATCTGCTGAGTGGCATCGGATTTGACGTGCGCCAGGCGGGCGCCGGTTACGCCATTGTCATCGCCGAGCACCTCGTCGAGCGTGTGATCCCAAAGGATCTCGACGTTACCTTCCCGGGCCTTGTCGATCAGCCGCTTGCTGAGGATCTTTTCGGCACGAAATTCGTCGCGCCGGTGAACGACCGTGACCTTCGACGCAATGTTCGCAAGGTACAGCGCTTCCTCGACGGCCGTGTTGCCGCCGCCGATGACCGCGACCGGCTGGTTGCGAAAAAAGAAGCCGTCGCAGGTGGCGCAGGCGGAGATTCCCTTGCCCTTGAAAGCTTCCTCGGACGGCAGCCCGAGGTACTTGGCGGACGCGCCGGTCGCGACTATGACGGCATCCGCCGTACAGGTGCCGCCATCGGTCGAGAGCTCGAGCGGTCGCTTGGAAAAATCGACGGCGTTGACGGTTTCGTAGATGAGCTGAGTGCCGAACCTTTCGGCCTGGCGCTTCATGCGCTCCATGAGCTCCGGCCCCTGGACGCCCTCGGCATCGCCCGGCCAGTTGTCGACATCGGTCGTCGTCGTCATCTGACCGCCGACCTCGATGCCGGTAAAGAGCACCGGCTCGAGTGCGGCCCGGGCCGCGTAGATTGCTGCCGTATAGCCGGCCGGCCCCGATCCGATGATAACCAGGGGGTAGTGCTTGTCGGTCATTCCGTTCTCCTGACGATCGCGCGGACGGTGCACGCCCTCGCGCAAGCTGGCATTATCGCAGCCCTTGTCAAGTGCCTCCGGGTTTCGGACCCTATCTGAGCATTTCCATGAGCCGCATTCCTTCCCCAGATCGCCGGAGTCATGGCGCGAGCCGCGCCGCAGGCATTGCGCGGTCCCTGGTTCTCGCGGCTGCCCTGCTGAGCGCGGTGCCGGCGATGCCTCAGGTGACGACCCGGGCCCCCGATGCCGAACGCCCGGTGATCGGGCTCGTGCTCTCCGGTGGCGGCGCCCGCGGCGGCGCCCATCTCGGTGTCCTCAAGGCGCTCGAGGAGCTCAGGGTGCCGATTCACGTAATCGCTGGCACGAGCATCGGGGCGGCAATCGGCGGGCTCTATGCCAGCGGGATGACGATCGAGGAGCTCGAAGAGTTCGTCTACGGAATCGACTGGGACGCCGCCTTCCTGAACTCGACTCCGAGGCGACTCAAGTCGTTTCGACGCAAGCAGGAGGACGCGCTGTTCCTGCTCGAGCAGAGACCGGGCCTCGACGAAGACGGTTTCGCCCTGCCCGTGGGTGTCGTCCAGGGGCAGGTCATCGACATGGTCATGGCGCGGGTAACGCTGCCCGTCGCTGCCGTCACCGATTTCGACACGCTCGCGATTCCCTTCCGGGCCATTGCCGGCGAGCTCGATACCGGCGACGCGGTCATTCTCGGCGGCGGCAATCTCGGTCGGGCGATTCGGGCGAGCATGACCGTTCCGGCGGCCATGACGCCGATCGAGATCGACGGCCGCCTGCTCGTCGATGGTGGAATCGTCATGAATCTGCCCGTAGGCGTCGCACAGGACATGGGGGCAGAGAGAATCATCGCGGTCGATATCTCGGACCAGCTGCGGACACGGGACGAGCTCGAGTCGGTCGTCAACGTCACCTCTCAATTGACCGCCCTTCTGACGCAGCGCGGCACGCAGGATCAGCTCGAGTTGCTCGCTGACGAGGACATCCTGCTCAGGCCCGTATTCGCGGACGAATACAGCTCGGTCAGTTTCGAGCGCCTGACTGAAACCATCGAAACCGGTTATGCGCTGACGATGGAACGCAGTGCCGAGTTTCTGCCGTATCAGTTGAGTCCGGAAGAATACGCAGCGTACAAGGCATCCCTGCCCGATCCGCGGCGGACCGAGTTGCCGACCATCGACTTCATCCGTTACGTCGATACTGCGCCTCTGGCCCCGAGTGTGGTCGATGCGCGGCTGAAGGACATAGACATCGGTGAGCCGCTCGCCATCGATGCGCTGGAGCGCGACCTCAATCGCATCTACGGGCTCGGCGTGTATCAGAATGCCCGTTATGCGCTCGTCGATGATGCTGACCGGCAGGGGATAGAGTTCGAGTTCATCGACCGCAGCTGGGGGCCGAACTACGTCCAGCTCGGCATGCGCTACACGGCCGTGAGCGATGAGAACACCCGATTCGGTCTGGCTGCCAGCTACCTGAGAACCGGTGTGAACGAGCTCGGCGGGGAGTGGCGGGCCACGTTTCTGCTCGGCGAGGACCCGGGGTTCGAATCGGATTGGTACCAGCCGCTCGGGCCGAAGGCACTGAGCTTCGTCAATCCGGCCATCGATATCGGCTCGACCGTGCGCAACGTCTTCGTCGATGGCGAGCTGGTTGCGGAAGTGAAGCTGCGTTCGGCGGTGCTCGAGTTCGGCGGCGGTCGGGAGTTTCTCGACTGGGGCGAAGTGCGCGGCGGGTTTCGCGTCGGCTCCGGTGACTCCAAGCTCCGGGTCGGCGATCCCTCGGCCGTGCCGTACGACGACTATCACCGCGGTGAGGTGTTTGCGCGCTTCTCGGTCGACACGCTCGACGATATTGGCTTCCCGACCGAGGGAACGGCTGCGAAGCTCGAGTGGCGGGGCTCCAATTCCAGCCTGCTCGACGCCGATGACGACTACGATCAACTGCTGTTCGAGCTGGCCCATGCGAGATCCTGGGGACGGCACACGCTGCTGTCTTCGGTGCGCTACAACGCGACCATCAGCGGCCGGACGCCGATCTATGGGCTCTTCGGGCTCGGCGGGTTTCGTGATTTGTCGGGCCTGCATGCGCAGGAGCTCACAGGCCAGCATCTGACGCGGTTCGGCGCGAGCTACTACCGGCGGATCGGTGACCTTGCGCTGTTCCCTGCATTCGTCGGATTCAGCGCCGAGGTGGGCAACGTCTGGTCGAGCCGGAGTGATATTTCGCTGAATCGCTCGATCTGGGGCGGATCGCTCTGGGCCGGGGTCGACACGCCGGCAGGCCCGGTCTTCGTCGGCTACGGCAGCGCCGAAGGCGGCGATCACGCTTTCTACCTGTTTCTCGGCCGGTTGTTCTGAATTCCCTTTGACATAATCTCGGCCGTTTGTTGCAGCGCCGCTCGGTGTTATGCAGCGTAAGTGTGATCATCTCGATAGTCGGCATGATCTGCCGGCATTAGGGTCGCTGTTGTTTCATGAAATCACGGCGACCCGCTCCATGTTCAGCACCCGATCCCGCTTGTGTTACCTCGGCGCTTTCCTTGCGGCTTTGATTACCCTCGATGCGTCCGCGCAGGTGCGCACCTATGACAATCCCGAGCACGAGGGATTCGCGGTGAGCTACTGCGGCGCCGATTCCTCTTCCTGCGGGGAGTACATGGCAACGGCATGGTGTGTCGCCATCGGCTATGAATACGCCACCGACTGGGCGGCTCGAGCGGGCGCCAGCGATGCGCTGCGGACAGTCCGGCTCGACGACGGCGCGGTCTGTGAAGGAGCGGCGTGCGAGTCGTTCGCACGCATTACCTGCGGGCCGGAAGCGCAGCGGTTCACGACGCCGGTGCTCGGGCCGTCCGGTAAGCTCACGGTGCTGTCGGCAGACCGGCGGTCCATCGAGCAGTCAGTGGACAGCTCGCAGTATCGAGTCATGGTGCCGGGCTGTTCCCAGCGTGAGCCGGGCGTTTTCGTTTGCGCCAGCATCGATGAGTACGAGCACTGCCGAACGCTGATGTTCTCGCGCATGATTCATTCGTGCCGAGCCGATCGCGCGTTTGCCGATGTTGCGGCCGAGCCGCGGGCAGCCGCTGCCGGCGAGTACGAGATCAGCGTCGAGTCGGACGCCGTGATTCGGATCAGGCCGGGCGTACGCGGCAGTGGCCAGGTCAAGGGCGATGCCAGGATCCAGATTCAGTTCGAGCTGCCGGCCGGGGCCGAGCGCGCGGTGTGCCGTGAGCGCAGGTCCTACGTCTATTTCCCCACCGGCCCCGACGGGGGGCAGGGAGATGTCGGCAAGGCCGACGATTGCGATGTGCCCGTAGAAGTCAGCGTCGAGGCACACGGGGATGACGTGCTGCGTGCCTACGACCTCTGCGAGACATTCGCGGCATGGGGGCTCGAGATCGAGGACTCGATGGAAGTGCTGGTTGCCGGCCTGTTCCGGCTCGGATTGGACGGCCGGTCCTCGGTCGAGGATGTGATTGCGCCGTACAGCCTGGTCGAGGCTCCGCTGACGATCGAGTGCGGTAGCTGATCTTCGATCGAGGCTGTCACCTCGGTCCGGCGGTGTATCATGCCGGCCTTTCCGTAACGGAGCCGACGGATGGCCGACCTCGAAGCGCTCGATCTCAAGCGCCTGTTTCACCCGAACACGAATCTCGCTGTCCACGCCACGGCTGGACCGTTGGTGCTGTCCCGGGGCGAGGGGATTTTCGTCTGGGACAATCACGGCAAGCGCTACATCGAGGGCATGGCCGGGCTCTGGTGCACCGCGCTCGGATACGGCGACGAGGAACTGGCGCAGACGGCATACGATCAGATCAAGCAGCTGTCGTTCACCCACCTGTTTGCCGGCAAGAGCCACGAGCCGGGCATATTGCTCGCGGAAAAACTCGTCGAGATGGCCCCGTTCGAGGCGTCGAGGGTCTTTTACGGCAACTCCGGATCGGATGGTAACGATACGCAGATCAAGCTCGTCTGGTACTACCACAATGCGATCGGCAAGCCGAAAAAGAAAAAGATCATAGCCCGCCAGAAGGCGTATCACGGCGTAACAATCGCGACGGCGGGGTTGACCGGACTGCCGCCGTTCCACACTCATTTCGATGTTCCGCTGGACTTTGCCAGGCACACGGATTGCCCTTATTACTATCGCAACTCAGAGCCCGGCGAGTCGGAGGAAGACTACGCATCGCGGCTGGCCGCGAATCTCGAGGCGCTGATTCTCGAAGAAGACCCGGAGACGGTGGCTGCATTCATCGCCGAGCCGCTCATGGGCGTCGGTGGCGTGCTGCTGCCGCCGGCGACCTACTTTCAGAAAATTCAGGCCGTGCTCGACAAGTACGACATTCTGCTGATCGACGACGAGGTGATCTGCGGCTTCGGCAGAACGGGAAACACCTGGGGTGCACAGACCTTTCACATGCAGCCGACGACGTTGACGGCAGCCAAAGGTTTGTCTTCGGCGTATCTGCCGATCAGCGCCGTGATGGTGCCCGAGTTTCTCTACGAGCCGATCGCGGGGGCCAGTGGCGACGTCGGGATGTTCGGTCACGGTTTTACCTACTCCGGTCATCCGGTGGCTGCGGCCGTCGCGCTGAAAACGCTCGAGATCTACGAGGAGCGAGGACTTTACGAGCACGTCCGCAGGCTGACACCGAAGTTTCAGACGCTGCTCCACGCGCTCGCCGATCACCCGCTGGTCGGTGAGGCCAGAGGCATCGGCCTGGTCGGTGCCTGTGAGCTGGTCAAGAACAAAGGGACCAAGGAAGCATTCGATGCGAAGCTCGCTCTCGGCACCAAGTGCATGGGTTTCTGCCAGGAACGCGGGCTTATTGTGCGCGCGATCGGAGACGCGGTCGCCGTCTGCCCGCCGTTCATCGTGACGGACGAGCAGCTGGAGGAGATTTTCGATCTGTTCCGGCGCGGCCTGGACGACACGCTCGAGTGGGCCCGCAAGGAAGGACACATCTGAGGCGCTCAGGCGCTTTCTCTCGAACGACTCGCCAAAGGAGATCTGACATGCTGTTTGTTGCGCGATTTACCGACAAGCCGGATATCGCCGAACGCCGGGCCGAGCTTCTCCAGGAGCACTTCGACTGGCTCGCGGCGAACGACGACAGGGTTCTGCTCGCAGGCTCGCTTCGTTCCGACGTCGGCGGTGATTCTCTGGGTGGACTCTGGATAATCGAAGCCGACAGCAAGGCCGGTGCCGAGCAGGTCTATCAGACCGATCCCTTCTTCGCCAACGGTCTGCGCGCCAAGGTCGAGGTGTTTCACTACGTCAAGGCGCATCCCGACAAGACCTCGGTGATCAAGGACTCGGCCGGCTGAGGAGAGCGGAGGCGGAACGTCATGAAACCAGTCGTCACCGGTATCCGACAGATCGCCGTTACCGTCGCAGACGTCTCACGGGCGCTCGAGTTCTATCGCGACATTCTCGGTCTCGAGTTCCTGTTCGCGCCCGGGGACGATCTCGCGTTCGTCGAGGCCGGTGACGTGCGCATCATGTTGACTACGCCGCAAGGAGCGGGATCCGTCGGTGCGAACTCGATCCTCTACTTCGCCGTCGTGGACATCGAAGCCGCTTTCTCGACGTGCGTCGAAAACGGTGCGGCGAGCGAGCGCCCGCCGGCGCTGGCGGCCGAGATGCCCGACCACGAGCTGTGGATCGGTTTCCTCAAGGATCCGGACGGCAATCTGGTCGGCCTGCTGGAGGAGAAACGGCCATAGCCACGGAAGCCGTTGCGGCCGCTGCTTTCGGTGCAGCCTCTGCATCGCGTGCAGCCTCGGTATCCGGCCGCGCTTCGGCACCCGGCAGGGCTTCGGCGTCCGGCAGGGCTTCGGCGTCCGGCGGTGCTTCGGCGTCCGGCAGGGCTTCGGCGTCCGGCGGTGCTTCGGCATCCGGCGGGGCTTCGGCATCTCGGGGACGTCGACTCACAGATGATTGATCCCGAGCGCATTCGTGAGTTTGCTCTCTCGTTGCCCGATGCGACCGAAGAGCCGCACTTTCACTTCGCCTCGTTTCGAATCAACGGCAGGATCTTTGCGACGATGCCGCCGAGCGACAGGTTGCTGCACGTGTTTGCCCCCGAGGAAGATCGTATCGTAGCGATCGCGCAGGACCCCGAGGTCTACCAGGAGCTCAACTGGGGCAAGCGCGTGGTCGGCCTGCGGGTCGTGCTCGAGCATGCCGATCCGGCGCTGGTCGAGGATCTGCTGCAGGCCGCCTACGACAGCAAGCGCAAGAAACCGGCATCGTGAGCCCGGTTCCGGGCGTCGCACGACTCTTTGTCGGTCTGCCCGTGCCACCCGAGGTGGCTCTGACGCTCGAGCGCCTCGGGCCGCGCGCGCAGGAAGGGGTCCGTCCGATTCCCGCTGCCGACATGCACATTACGCTGCACTTCCTGGGTGGGATGGAGGTGGCGCCGGTCCGGGAGTGTCTGCGTGGCGTAAAGACGCCCGCTTTTTCACTCCGGCTCGGCAGCCCGGGCTCGTTCGCGCCGCGGGGCAAGCGGCGCGTGCTCTGGGTCGGAGTGCTGCCCGCCGCTGAGCTCGTTGCGTTGCACGGTCTGACGGGCGAGGCCCTCGGAGCGGTCGGATTCGAGCCCGAGCAACGGCCGTTCCGGCCGCACATCACCGTGGCCCGGCTGAAAGCCAGGGCGCCGGAGCAGATCGTCGGTCGATTCGAGAACCAGAGTTTCACCGCCGCAGGTCTCGAATTCGAATGCTGCCGGTTCGGGCTGTTTCAGAGCGAGACGGCGCCCGAAGGTGCGCGTTACTCGCTGATCGATTCCTATTCACTAGGCGCCAGCGACTGAGCGGCATCGCGTCCGGCGATTTCCGGTATCATTTCCGGCTTTCCGCCGCAGAGACCCACCGATGGGCTTTTCGACCAAACAGGTGCATGCCGGAGTCAAGCCGGATCCGATCACCGGGGCGATCCTGACGCCCGTCTATCAGTCGACGACATTCGTTCAGGATTCCGTCGACGAATACCTTTCCAAGGGCTACTCGTATTCGCGGTCCGGCAACCCGACCGTGGCTTCGCTGGAAGAGAAAATAACCGTGCTCGAGAACGGGGCGGCCTGCACGGCCTACGCGACGGGCATGGCGGCAATTCAGGCCGTCATTCAGGCGACGCTGAGCGCCGGCGATCATGCCGTCGTATCGGATGTGGCGTATGGCGGGACGTATCGCCTGTGCACGACGGTCTATGCGCGCTACGGCGTCGAGTTTTCTTTCGTCGACACGTCCGATCCCGCGGCTGTCAGATCGGCGCTCAGGGACAATACCCGGCTGATCCTGACCGAGACACCGGCAAACCCGACACTGAAGCTCACCGACATCCGCGCGATCTCGGATATTGCGACCGAGCGAGGCATCGTCCATGCGGTCGACAATACCTTTCTGACGCCGTTCTACCAGAGACCGCTCGAGCTCGGAGCCAACGTGTCGATCCACAGCACGACGAAGTATTTCGATGGCCACAACGCCACCGTCGGCGGCGCCGTCGTGGCGGACAGCGAGGCGCTCGACGAGAAGATCCGCTACGTTCAGAACGCGGCCGGCGTCATCATGTCGCCCTGGGTCGCGTGGCTCACGCTGCAGGGCACCAAGACGCTCTCGATTCGCATGGAGCGTCAGTCGGCCAATGCGGCAGCGATCGCCGATTTTCTCGAAAGCCATCCGAAGGTTTCGACAGTTCGCTATCCGGGGCTTGAGTCGTTTCCGCAGCACGAGCTCGCGCGATCTCAGGCGAGCGGCTTCGGAGCGATGCTGTGGTTCGAGGTCGAGGGCGGTGTCGCAGCCGGCAAAGCGCTCATGGATTCGGTCGAGCTCTGCACGCTGGCCGAAAATCTGGGATCGGTCGAAACGCTGATCACGCATCCCGTGACGATGACCCATGCCGACGTCGAGGAAGCCGAGCGCAAGCGCGTCGGTATCACCGACGGCCTGGTGCGGCTGTCGGTCGGGCTCGAGGATGCGGAAGATCTGATTCAGGATCTGAGCACCGCGCTCGATCGTATCTGACCTGCGCGATGTCGCGCGTCAGCCGGATCTTCGTCTATCCGATCAAGTCCTGCCGTGGCATCGAGGTATCTTCCGCCGAGCTCACTCACAGGGGGCTCGAGTTCGACCGGCGCTACATGCTGGTCGATGCGGACGGGCGATTCCTGACCCAGCGCCAGCATCCGAGAATGGCGCTGATCGAGCCTGCGTTCGGGGACGGGGGGCTCGCGGTAAATGCGCCCGATCGTCGCCCGCTCAGCATTCCGCTGGGTATTGACAGCGATGCGCATGCGACCTGCAAGGTCAGGATCTGGGCCGATACGGTCGAGGCGACGCTGGCCGATGCCGAGACCAATGTCTGGTTTTCGGAGTTCATGGGGTTCGCCTGCGGGCTCGTCTATCTGGCTGACTCTCAGCACCGCGCTGTGCCCAATCCGGCCGCGGCTTTCGAGGACGAGGTCGGCTTCGCCGATGGGGCGCCGCTGATGCTGCTGTCGGATGCCTCGCTGGCCGACCTCAACCGGCGCCTGGAGCACGCTGTCGGCATCGAGCGGTTCAGGCCGAACGTCGTGGTGACTGCAGATGAGCCATACGCGGAGGACGAGTGGCAGCGCATCATCATCGGCGCGGCGCGTCTCGACGTGGCCTGGCCGTGCTCGCGCTGCGGTCTGACGACGGTCGATCCCGCCACGGGTGAGCGGGACGCCGCGGGTGAGCCGCTCCGAACGCTGCGGGGATACCGCCGGCGCGACCGTAAGGTCTATTTCGGTCAGAATCTGATTCCGCGCGCGCTCGGCACGATCGAGGTCGGTGCCGAATGCGCAATCGATGAGATAATCGAGCAATGAAAAAGGAAACACTCGTTACGCATCAGCCCGAAGTGGCCCTGCCCGAGGGCAACCGCTCTCTGATCGGGCCGATCTACCGGTCGGTCAAGTTCACCTTCCCGACGATCGCCGATTCGCTGACTGCCGAGGCGAGATCTTCCGGCTTCGAGTACACGCGTAACTCGAATCCGACGACACGGCAGCTCGAGCTCCTCTGTGCCGAGCTGCAGGATCGGGAAGACGCGATCGCCGTTGCTACGGGTATGGCCTCGATCTGGCTCGCTCTGCTGGGAAATCTGCAGGCAGGAGACCGCGTGGTCGTCTTCGTCGAGTCTTACCGCCCGACTCGCGTTGCGGCGCGCAAGTTTCTGCCGCGCTACGGCATCGAGTTCGACATGGTCAGCCTCCACGACCAAGAAGCGATCGAGCAGGTCTTCGCGAACGAGGCGACAAAAGCGATCCTGTTCGAGTCGCCGACCAATCCGATGCTGCAGATTCCGGACATCGAGGCCATCAGCGAGCGCGCCCGCCATCACGGCGTGACGACGATTCTCGACAATACGTTCGCCGGCCTGCACAACCATGGCCAGTACCCGATCGACTTCTTCGTTCACAGCCTGACCAAGTTCGCCAGCGGTCACGGTGACGTCATGGGCGGCATCGTCATTGCCGATTCCGACAAGCTGCGTCCGCTCAAGCCGCTCGCCGTCAACATGGGGGCGACGCTCGATCCCGACGCGGCCTATTCGATCCTGCGCGGCATGCGTACCTACTTTCTGCGTTACGAACGCCATTGTCAGAATGCCAGGGCCCTGGCCGAGTACCTCGAGTCCCGGCCCGAGGTTTCCCGCGTGTTCTATCCGGGGCTCGAGTCCCATCCGGGCCACGAGCTTGCGGCCCGGCAGATGCGCGACTTCGGCGGTGTGCTGAGCTTCGCGCTCGCAGACGCCGATCAGGACCGGACCTGGAAGTTCATCGACGCGCTGAAGCTGTATGTCACGGCGTCCAGTCTCGGTTCGACGGATTCGCTGGCCGCTCCCGTGCAGCTGTACTTCGCTTCCGATCTGAGTGAGGCGGAGCGGGCGCAGGCAGGCATCACCGAGTCGGCGGTGCGGTTTGCCGTCGGAATCGAGCACATCGACGACCTGATTGCCGATGTCGATCAGGCGCTTGCAGCAGCCTTTTCGTGAGGGCGCCCGCTTCGCGTTAGAATAGCGCCACGCGGGGGATATTCTGAGGAGAACAACAATGTCTCGTTTTCTAGTCGCTGCCATGGCGCTGATTGCGCTGCCTTTCGGTGCTGCTCAGGCTCAGTTCGGGCCACCGGGGGAAGAGTTTCGCGTCGTCACCGTCGTCGATGGGCTTCAGAACCCCTGGAGCATGGCCTGGCTGCCGAACGGCGACATGCTCGTGACCGAGCGCGGCGGTGACATTCGCACGGTTCGTGATGGCCGACTGCTGCGGCAGCCAATGGCCAACGTGCCGGCCGTCAAGGCATCCGGTCAGGGCGGTCTGTTCGATATCGTGCTGCATCCGGACTACGAGTCGAACGGCTGGGTATACATCAGTTTTGCCAAGCCCGATGCCGACAATAACGAGGCCGCGACGACGGTCGTTCGCGCGCGGATCGAAGACAACGCGCTCGTCGATATCGAGGAGATCTGGGAGGCCAATGCCTGGAGCAATTCGGCGGGCCACTACGGCGGGCGCATCGCGTTCGACGACGAAGGCTACATGTATGTCTCTTCCGGTGAACGCATGGCACCTTCCGTGCCGCCACTGGATCAGCACCCGGCGCAGCAGGCGAGCAACCATTTCGGTGTCATCGTCAGGCTGAACGACGATGGCAGCGTGCCCGATGACAACCCGTTCGTTGGTCGGGCGGGGCTTGCGCCCGAGATCTGGAGCTACGGTCATCGCAACCCGCAGGGCCTGGCCTTCGATTCCCGGACCGGCATGCTCTGGGAAACCGAGCATGCGCCTCAGGGTGGTGACGAGCTGAATCTGATCCTGCCGGGTAGGAACTATGGCTGGCCCGTCATCGGCTATGGCGCCAATTACGGCTCGGGCACCGAGATTCATCCCACGCGTTACGCCGGCGGCATGGAGCAACCCAAGGCATTCTGGGTCCCGTCGATCGCGCCATCGGGTCTTGCAATCTATTACGGCGATGAGTTCCCGAACTGGAACGGCAACCTGTTCGTGGGCGGACTTTCCGCGGACCACAGCCGCGTGTCGCGCGTCAGCGTCGATGCGAACGGCACGGTCACCGGCCGGCAGCCGCTGCTGGTGCAGCAGTACCGGGTGCGCGATGTACGTCAGGGACCTGACGGGCTGATCTACATAGCCACGGATAGCCGCGGCACGACGCAGACGACGCCGATCGTTCGGCTCGAACCCGTCGATTAAGGCGCGATCACCTTCGGTCGTTTTCGAGACACGCCGTAAACCCATCCATGGGGGCTCCGCGCGCGCTTCCCTGCGCGCGAGGGTCTCGAAAACGACCGAACGCGCTCGCGCCGGTGGTCAACTTGAAGTCAAAGAGTGCGGATTCTGATCGAACGGAACTCCAGGCTGCCCGTTTCGCCCTGTAGACCGATGAAGCCGGTTCCGTTGCCGATGTCCTCGGCGCGGAGAATCGGCACACCATTGAGTGAGGCGGTGAGGCGCGTGCCCTCGACGCGGACTGCAATCGTCTGCCATTCGCCTGTAGCCAGCGACGTTCGCCGGGCCAGGTCTTCGTCGTAGTCCGTCTCACCGCTTGCCATGCCATGGCGAAACAGGCCGCCGACGGGCGGAAACGGGCTCTGACCCAGCGGGTTTCTGAGCTGGACCTGGTAACTCTGATTCGGCCAGCCGCGGACGAACTCCCGTTCGCCGAGCGCGCGCACGAAGATGCCGCTGTCGGCGTCTTCGGTCATGAATCGAAATTCGACGGCGAGCTCGAAGTCCGCATAACGCTCGACGGACTTCAGCCATCCCTCGGGCTCGCGGACTTCGAGCACGCCGTCGCGGAAGTTGAAGTTCTGGCGGGAGCTATTCTCGATCGTCCAGCGACTGAGCTCGGGATCGAGCAGTTCGACACTCTCCATCGGCTGTCCCTGGGTCACGGTTGCGGCGATCAGCGCGAATGCCGGAGTCAGGAAGGGAGGGGTCAGAGCCCATTTATCGAAAAGGGCTGTGACCCCACGTTAACACGCCCCGG
>JASFSD010000009.1:0-18481 GCA_050114575.1 Gammaproteobacteria bacterium
TGGCGGCGACGCGGACGGCGTTGCGCACGACCATCGACCAGGATTCATCGGGGGGCGGTATCCGCACGCGCGGACGTCTCCAGGGTGTGCTGGTCGGTGTGCAGGTGGCGTTCAGCATGATGCTCGCCGTCGCAACCGCACTCCTTCTGCGCGGCTTCTACGAGACGCTGACGATCGAACCGGATTTCGTCAACGAAGGGCTCGTTGTCGTCGGTGCAGATCTCGGCCAGTTCGGGTACGACGGTGAACAGGCCGCGCAGTTGCAGCAACGTGTAATCAACGACGTTGCCACGCTGCCGGGTGTCGATGGGGTTGCCCAGGTATTGATCGTTCCTTACGAGGGGCGGCATCGGACCTATGGCTGGCGGCTGCCGGAGGAAATCGACGCTGAGGCCAAGATACTCGAATCCAACACCGTATCGGCAAACTACTTCAGTGTCACGGGGATACCGATCGTACGCGGCCGGACATTCACGGATGCCGAAATAGCTGCTGCGCAGTCGACCGTGGCGATCATGACGGAGTCCACGGCCCGTCTGTTCTGGCCCGGCGAAAACGCCATCGGCAAGACCGTTATCTCGGGTTTCGGTCAGACGGTCGAGATCGTCGGTATCGCGGGCGATGTCGAGGTCATGATCGGCGAGACCAACACGCCCTACATCTACTCGCCGGCTATCGTGTCTTCGCAGCCGGATCTGCGGCTCGTGATTCGCAGCTCGCTGCCGCCGGAAGCGTTGAAAGAGCCGATCAACGGCGTTTATGAGCGGCTGGATCCCCGGTTGCCCGTCGACGTACGAACGTTCGATGAGATCCTGGCGCTGTGGACCGGAATTTCCAGTCTTGCCACTTCGGTCGCCTTCGGTCTCGGCGCACTTGCCCTGGTACTGGCGTCGATCGGTGTTTACGGTGTCATGACGATGGTCGTCGGGCGCCGTGTCCGGGAGATCGGCATTCGGCTTGCTCTGGGCGCCCGGAAGACCGACGTGCTGCAGCTCATGCTCGAAAAGTCGATGCGTCCCGTCGTCATCGGCGCCGCTGTCGGCATACTGGCCTGCTTTGGCGTTGCGCGGCTGCTGACGGTGCTGCTCTTCGGTGTCGGGGCGCTCGATCCCTTTGCGCTCGCAGGGGCGGCTACCGCAGTTCTCGGGGCGGGGTTTCTGGCGAGCGCCATTCCGGCCCGGCGTGCGATGCGCGTCGATCCAATGACGACCCTGCGCTACGAGTGAGGCCCAGGCGACTTGCAGCGCGACCCTGATCGAGAAAAGAATGGTTGATGGCCAAACGTGCGCCGCTCATTTTCTTGGCTGATGATCAGCCGGACGTCATCGAGTCGCTTCGCCTCCTGTTGAAGGGCGAGAGCATCGAGTCGCGTGCCTTTTCCAGTCCGCGTGCGCTCGTCGATGCGGTCAAGACGCGCGAGGCAGATGCGATTCTGCTCGATTTGAATTACACGCGAGATACGACCTCGGGAGAAGAGGGACTCGACGCGATCGGCAGCATTCGCGCCGTCGATTCGAATACCCCGATCGTTGCCATGACGGCCTGGGGCAGTATCGAGCTTGCCGTCGAGGCGATGCGCCGCGGCGCCAACGATTTCATCGAGAAGCCCTGGGAAAACGAGCGGTTGTTGAGCATTCTCAATACTCAGCTGGCCTTGAGCCAGGCGCTCCGGCGCGCGCAACTTCTCGAAGCCGAGAACAGCGCATTGACCGCTCCGAGCGGTGAGCTCGTCGCGGAATCCACCGTCATGCAGCCCGTGCTCGAGACGATCGAGCGCGTCTCGCCTTCCGATGCGAATGTCTTGATCACCGGTGAGAGCGGCTGCGGCAAGGGTCTTGTCGCGCGCATCATCCATCAGCGATCCGTTCGCCGTGATTCCTCGTTCGTCGTCGTGAACATCGGCAGTCTCGCCGAGACTGTCTTCGAGAGTGAGTTGTTTGGTCACGTGAAAGGCGCATTCACCGATGCGCGCAGCGACAGAGTCGGCCGGTTCGAGCTTGCAGACGGCGGCACGCTCTTTCTCGACGAGATCGCGAACATTCCAGTGGGTCAGCAGGCACGGCTGCTGCGCGTGCTCGAGGACGGCCAATTCGAGAGGCTCGGTTCATCCCGCACTCAGCAAACGGACGTGCGCGTCCTGTCTGCGACCAATGCCGACATTCACGCGGAGATCGAAGCGGGGACGTTTCGCAGTGACCTTTTCTATAGATTGAACACGATTCACATCCATCTGCCGCCATTGAGAGAGCGCGGCGACGACATCATCCGGCTTGCCCATCAGTTCCTCGAGCGATACACCCAGATGCACCGCAGGCACGTCAGCCGATTTTCCGAGTCGGCTCTCTCTGCATTGCGTCGCTACTCATGGCCCGGCAATGTGCGTGAGCTCAGTCATGTCGTCGAGCGTGCTGTTCTCATGGCGCGCGGCGAGGCGCTGGAGCCGATCGACCTGACGCTGGCGGCGCAAATAGCCGCGGCCGGCGCTGCCGGGCCACGGACGCTCGATGAAGTCGAGCGGGAGGCCATCGAGATTGCCCTCGGTCGCAACGAAGGTAATGTCGTCGCCGCGGCTGCCGAACTGGGTGTAAGTCGTTCGGCGCTCTACCGCCGGATGGAGAAATTCGAGTTATAAGGCGGCGCCGTGCGGTCGCATACCAGAATCTATTTTCTCGTGCTGCTGGCTGCGGGCGCCGCGTGGGTAACCGCGTCGCTCTTCATCGTGTTCTGGGACGCGGCGCCATCCTTGCGAATCAGCGTGTTCGTCATGGTTACACTCGTGCTGCTGATCGGCGCCGGCGCCGTTGCGAGGCGCTATATCCGGCCGCTGCAATCGCTCGCAAACATGCTCGAGGCTCTGCGCGAAGGGGACTACTCGATGCGCGGTCGCAACGTCGATCCGCATGACGCGCTCGGCGAGGTCATGATCGAGGTCAACTCGCTGAGCAGCACGTTGCACGATCAGCGGCTCGAAGCGCTCGAGGCGGGCATGCTTCTGCAGAAGGTCATCGCCGACGTCGATATCGCGTTGTTCGCTTTCGACAGTGACAGGCGGTTGCGGCTCGTCAATCCTGCGGGCGCCGAGCTCTACAGCCAGACTCGCGACGAGCTTCGGGGCCGGAGCGCTCGGGAGCTCGGGCTCGCCGATATGCTCGTCGAGACTTCCGGCCGCATCGTCTCGCACGAGTTCCCGTCGGCCAGAGGCCGCTGGGAGATTCGGCGCCGGAGCATTCGTGAGGCCGGCCGGCCGCTGGACCTGCTCGTCATCACGGACGTCAGCCGCGCTTTGCGCGAAGAAGAGCGACAGGCCTGGCGCCGGCTCGTTCGGGTCATGGGCCACGAGCTCAACAGCTCGCTGACGCCGATTCGGTCGATGGCGGCCACGCTGCAGAAGCTGATCGCCAGGGAACCGCTTCCCTCGGACTGGCGTGACGATGCGAGCTCGGCTCTCCTTATCATCCATGACCGGGCCGAGTCTTTGAGCCGCTTCATGAATGCCTATGCCCGGCTCGCACGGCTGCCGCCGCCGACCTGCCGGGAAACCGATCTCGGCGCCCTGATCAGGCGGGCGACGTCGATCTATGCCGAGCGCGTGGTGATCCAGTCCGGGCCTTCCGTGAGGGCATCTGTCGATGCCGATCAGATCGAGCAGGTGCTCATCAACCTCGTCAAGAATGCCGTCGAGGCGACGGATGAAGGCGGCGCCGTTCAGGTCGACTGGTCCGTCGGCCATGGCGGCGTCAGCATCGCAATCGCCGATAACGGCGAAGGGCTCGCGAGCACGGAGAACCTCTGGGTGCCTTTCTTTACGACCAAACAGGGCGGAACGGGCCTCGGTCTAGTGCTCAGCAGAGAGATCGTGGAAAACCATGGCGGCGAGATCTCGCTGACCAATCGGGCTGATGCACGAGGCTGTGTTGCGCGCTTGACCTTGCCGTTGTCTTTGTCGGCGGGCTGACCTTTCGTCCCGGAGGTGAGATTGGCCTTCCCGGAATCGGTGATCCCGGAGTCGGGTTCTGCGCCGCGGAGCGCCGGGAGCGTTGCAGAGGGTCGGGGTGCGATGGCGAATGGGTCTGGCATGATTCGTGAATCGCTCAGGCTATGGAGAGCACGGTGGAGCAGCGTCTGATCGAGCAGGCCCAGTCAGGCAGCCGCCCGGCCCTGAATCGACTGCTGCAACGCTGCTATCCGGGATTGCTGAATCTCGCGAAGCGCATGCTCCGGCACGACCATGATGCGCAGGACGCAGCCCAGGAGGCCGCGCTCAGAGTCGTGCAACACCTCGAGCAGCTGGACGATGCTGCGGCCTTCAGCTCCTGGTCCCGAATGATTCTTCGCCGCTGTTGTCTTCGTGTCGTCGAGCGTCGCTATGCCGACCAGAGCAGGAGCGTCTGCTTCCGTGACGACTGTTTGGAATCGAGTGGTCGATCGGATGGCGGCAAGCAAATCGAGGACGGCATTCACATCGAGGAAATATTCGATCGCCTCGAAGGCCGAACGGCGGAGATCTTGTGGTTGCGGTTACTGCTCGGTCTCAGCGTCAGGGAGACGGCCGAATCACTCGGCGTCTCCGAGACGGTGATCAAGGTGCGTCTGCACAGGGCAAGACGGGCGGCGTCGAGTTTCGCCTGACGCCCGGACCGGTCGCTTCATTCTGCTCGCAGTGCTTCGACGGGCTCGATCGTCGATGCCCGGTAGGCCGGCGCCCAGCATGCGATCAGGGCGACCACGACGAACAGGGCGCTGGCTCCGACTAAAGTTGCGGGATCGATCGCGGCAACGCCGTAGAGCCATGTCTGCAGCAGTCTTGAGAGCGCGATCGAGACGAGCACACCTGCCGCTGCGCCGATAACGATCATGCGCAATCCCTGCTGCATGACGAGCCCCAGGATCCTGCCGCGCTCGGCGCCGACGGCCGAGCGGATTGCAATCTCGCGACGCCGGGCGGCGACCGAGAGCGAAAGCACGCTGTACACGCCGCCAAGCGTCAGCAGGCAGGCGATAGTGGCAAAGCCGATCAAGAGCTGCATCGCAAGAGTCCGGCTGGCGAGGGATTCGCCACGGATCTCGCTGAGCGTCTTGACGCTTTCAATGGCGACGGTCGGTGCGATGTCGCGCAGGGCGGCTCGAACGCCGCCGGCGATGACTTCAGGTGATGCCATCGACCGAACGACGAGGTGCTTGGAAAAGGCACCGGCCTGCCATAGCGAGAGGTATACCTCGGGCTCGGCTGCTGCGGTCAGATCGTCGGTGCGGCTGTCCGCGATGACGCCCACGATCTCGAACGCGGGCCCGTTGTCGCGGCCGCGCGGCCAGAGTGACTTGCCGATTGCGTTGCCGCCGCCGAGATATCGCTCGACGAAAGCCTCGTTGACGATCGAAACCGGAGGCGCGTTCTGGCGGTCGCCGGTGCGGAACCCCCGGCCGACGAGAACCGGCTGGTTGAGCAGATCGAAATAGCCGCCGGTGACCGAGCGGACCGGTATCGCGACGTAGCCGTCATCCGAATCCTGAGGGTTGTAGCCTTCGATCTGGATGCGCGACGGCCATGCATTGCCGGTCAGGGGCACGCCCCAGGCAAATGCCGCTCCTTCGACCGCTGGTAAGGCGGAGACCTGTTCGAGTGCGCGCTCGTGAAAGTCCTGCCATTCGCCGTCGACCGAGGTGACGCTCATCGTCAACAGGTTCCGCGTGTCGTAGCCCGGCTGCACGATGTCGAGGTTGTACATGGTCCGAATCAGCAGCCCGGCACCGACCAGAAGTGACAGGGTCAATGCGGTCTGACCCATCACGACGGCTCCGAGCAGGCGGCGCTGGGCCACACCGTCGCTGGTTTTCGGTCCGCCCAGACGCAGCGCGTCGACCGGGTTCAACCGTGCCGCGCGAACCGCGGGAACGAGCCCGGCCGCGATGCACCCGAGCAGAGCCGCGCTCAGACCGAAGGCGAGAACGGGCCAGCCGATGGTGACGTCTTCTATGCGCGGAATGGCGCTACCGCTTGCCGCCGTGAACACTCGCACCAGTGCCACTGCGAGCACGATGCCAAGCGCGCCGCTCATAACGGCGAGAATGACGCTTTCGGTAATGACGAGGCTGAACATCCGGCGGCGGCCGGCGCCTATGGCGGTACGCAGACCGTATTCGTGTTGTCGCTGCAGCCCGCGGATCAGCAGCAGGGCCGTGGCGTTGCCGCAGGCGATCAGCAGCACGAGCGCTGCCGCGGCGAGCAGCGGCATGAGCAGTTGCTC
The DNA here is from genome assembly GCA_050114575.1 of Gammaproteobacteria bacterium. Lineage (GTDB taxonomy): Bacteria > Pseudomonadota > Gammaproteobacteria > Steroidobacterales > Rariloculaceae > DATCZB01. The sequence goes on from JASFSD010000009.1 coordinate 6,246, forward strand.
GGCATCGGCATTCAGGACGGCGAGCAGCGGCTCGATACGTGCGCCGAGCCCCTCGATCTCCGGAACGGCCTCGGCATGGCGCGCCAGCAGCACAGCCACCTCGGCTTCAGCCTCTGTGGGCGTCACGCCGGAATTCAGGCGTGCGATGACGTTCCACGCCGGTTGCTCGCGCATCTGTGGCGGAATCGGCAGCCAGAAGTCGACTTTCGAATGCAGATCGTAATTCGGCTCCGAGGAGACGCCGGGAGAGGGGAGAAAGCGGACACCGGGTGGCATGACACCGACGACCGTGGTCGGCGGTGAGCGGCTGAGCTGAACGGTCTGACCGATGATCTCGGGGTCCGAGTTGAAGCGGTTGGCCCACAGATCATGTCCCAGGATGATGGCAGGGTTTTCGCTGCCGTCGCTGTCGGCATTCACGAAGGAGCGGCCGATCTGCGGTTCGATGCCGACCACGGCAAAATAGCCCTCGCTGACCATCATGCCTTCGAGCGCCTGGCTGCCTTCGTTCGACACCAGAAAGTTGAAGGCCCAGCGGTAGCCCGCAATCGATTCGAACGACTCGTTGCCGTCGAGCCACTCCTCCCAGAGTTGTTCGGGCCAGTTGAAGATACCGGCCTCGTCCCGGTCATCCGCCTGCGCCGTGCTGACGAAGACGAGCTCTTCGGGATTGTCGTAGGGCGGCGGCGTCAGCAGCACGCCCGAGATCAAGCCGAAAATGGCCGTCGTCGATGCGATACCCAGAGCGAGCATCAGCACGGCGAGGAGCGCAAAGCCCGGGTTGCGCATGAGCCGGCGGCCGGCATGGCGAATCGTCAGCAATGTCGTAGTGATCACGGTGCAGGCGCCCCCTGGTGACACCTTGCCTGAAGCAACAACTATGCCAGGGCTGAACGGTCCGCAGAAGACGTCCACCAGCCACGAGCGCAATCCCGGGATCGGGACAACATTCCCGGATTCAGAATTCCCAAGCAGCCTCGCCTGCCTGCCGCAGAGCCGCCAGAGTGAGGGAGGCGAGGAGACAGTTGCCCGAGGGTCTCCGCGCCCGTCAATTGAAGGCCCTGCGATTGGCCAGTTGCTCCGCCCGTGATAGCTTCGATTCTGGTGGCGCGCGCTGGCGTCGATCGCGACAGGCAGATACATGATTGGCGGTAACGTTTACACGGACTACTCGACGCTCATCAAGGGGGGCTACCTGCTCACGCTCGATCCCGAGCTCGGCGATCTCGCCGAAGCCGATGTGCTGATCGAAAAGGACAAGATTGCCGCTGTCGGCAAGGATCTCGAAGCCAGCCCGCGATCGAACGTCATCGATGCGCGAGGCTGTATCGTCATGCCCGGTTTCGTCGACACGCATCGCCATACGTGGCAAACGCCAGTCCGAGGCGTTTTGCCGAGCTGCACGCTCGATCAGTACTTTGCCGGCATGCTCGACAATATCGGAATACAGTACCGGCCGGATGACGTTTACATTGCCAACCTGATGGGTGCGCTGGAGGCGCTCAATGGCGGCATCACGACGCTGCTCGACTGGTCGCACATCAACAACTCGCCCGAGCATTCCGACGCGGCCATCCACGGGCTTGCCGAGTCGGGAATCCGCGCGATCTACGGTCATGGCGTGCCGGTCGGCGCCGAGTGGTGGTCCTACAGTGACAAGAAGCATCCCGAGGACATTCGCCGTATACGCAAAGAGTATTTCAGCTCGGACGATCAGCTCTTGACTCTGGCCCTTGCCGCCAGGGCTCCCGGCAATACGACACCCGAGGTGGCGCAGCATGATTGGGAGCTCGCGCGTGATCTCGATATACGTATCAGCGTGCACGTCGGCATGCGCCTGACGGGCGTTCACGTCAATCACGTCAAGTCGCTCAACGAGCTCAAGCTCATGGGTCCGGATACGACTTACATCCATTGCACGGACTCCACGGACGAGGAGCTCGATCTCATCGCGAGCACCGGCGGCACGGCCTCGGTCGCGCCCTACGTCGAGATGCTGATGGGGCACGGAGTGCCGCCGACGGGGCGGCTGGTTGCTCGCGGTGTCCGCCCATCCCTCTCCATCGACGTCGTCTCCAGCGTGCCTGGCGACATGTTCACGCAGATGCGCACGGCGCTCGTACAGGAGCGGATCCTGGCATTCACGGACACGCCGGACGTTGCGTTCGCGCCGACGCTTACGCATCGCGATGTGCTCGAGTTCGCGACGATCGACGGCGCTCGTTCCTGTGCGCTGGACCACAAGATCGGCAGTCTGACGCCGGGCAAGCAGGCCGACGTCATTCTGATCCGTACCGATCAGGTTAACGTTGCGCCCGTCGTCGATCCGGTGGCGACCGTCGTGATTGCGGCGGACACCTCGAACGTCGACACGGTCATCGTCGCGGGCCATATCGTCAAGCATCATGGGCGGCTCATGCGCGTCGATCTGTCGCGGTTGCTGCAGCGGCTCGACTCGGCCCGGGATCATTTGTTGTCCAATGCCGGCGTGATTCCGAAGTGGACGCTGTCGCGAATGGACTAGGGTTCGCCGACCTTTACGATATTCTCTGTGACACCGACTGAAGGTCTCGATCGGAATCATTTCGACGCCGTCCTGTTTGACTTGGACGGCGTCGTCACTGATACGGCATCCGCGCACGCCGCCGCCTGGAAAGGCCTGTTCGATGCTTTTCTCGCGCGCGACGCTGCGCGTCGGGAGATTCCATTCCGGCCGTTCGATCCGGGCCAGGACTATCGTGCCCATGTCGATGGCAAGCCGCGCTATGATGGGGTTAGGAGCTTCCTCGAGTCGCGTGGGATAGAGCTGCCTTTCGGGGATCCCGACGACGACCCGAGTCGAGAGACGGTCTGTGGGCTCGGCAATCGCAAAGACCGACAATTCAACTCATGGCTGCGACAGAACAAGGTTCGGGCCTTCCCGGGCACGATCGAATTCGTGGAGGCACTCCGGGCCCACGGCGTCGCAACCGCGATATTCTCCGCGAGTCGAAACCTTGACGCGGTACTCGCGAGTGCCGGCGTCGACGCGCTCTTCGACGCCAAGGTCGATGGCCTTCTTGCCTCGCAACTCGACCTGCCGGGCAAACCGGAACCGGCGACGCTGCTAATGGCGGCCGAGCAGCTCGGAGCGCCGGCCGATCGCTGCGTGATCGTCGAAGATGCCATCGCGGGAGTGGAAGCGGGCCGCCGAGGCGGATTCCACTCCGTAGTCGGTATCGATCGAGGGGGCTATGCAGAGAGCTTGCGGGATCGTGGTGCCGACCTCGTGGTGAACGACCTGAGCGAGTTCCGGGTCGATCGCCAGGGTAATGTCGCGCTCAAGCACTGTGGTGCGTTGCCTTCGATTTGGGATCACTGCGATTCCATAGAGGCATTCGGGCGTCGGCGGCGATTGGCTGTCCTGCTGGACTACGACGGCACGTTGACACCGATCGTGGCCGACTATCGCCGAGCGGAAATCGACGAGTCCATGCGCGCGACACTCCGAGTGCTCGCGCAGCAGCACACCGTCGGCGTCATCAGCGGACGCGATCTGCCGGATGTGCAACATCGGGTCGGGATCGATTCGCTGTTCTATTCCGGCAGCCACGGCTTCGAGCTTGCGGGCCCCGATGGATGGCACAGGGCCAAAGAGGGCGCCCAGGATTACATTTCAGATCTGGATCAAGCCGAGGTTGCTCTCGTTGAGGGGCTTGCCTCGATATCCGGTCATGCGGTCGAACGCAAGCACTTCGCTATCGCGGTCCACTATCGCCAGGTGGACGAGGCGCTTGTCGGTGAAGTTCGGCGAGTTGTCGACCGAGTGATCGCAGGATTTCCGCGCCTTGCGAAGAGCCTCGGAAAGAAGGTTTTCGAGCTTAAACCTGCACTACAATGGGACAAAGGGCGTGCAGTGGAGTTGCTGCTCCAGGAGATCGGCATGTCAGCCGATGAAACCTTGGCTCTGTACATCGGTGACGACGTCACGGACGAGGCTGTCTTTCAGGTGTTGCGGCCTCCGAATATCAGCATTGCCCTCAGCGACAACGACCGCGTTACCGCTGCCGATTACTCACTCCGCGACTGCAACGATGTGCGGCGGTTTCTCGATTGGTTGTCGCGGATCCATCAGGTTCCGGGCTCGTGAGCGGCTGGTCACTCATCTACAAAGGCTACGACGCGAAAGCGGAAAGGTTGCGCGAGGCGTTGTGCACACTCGGTAACGGTTACTTTGCCACGCGTGGCGCAAGCACGGATGCCTGCGCCGGTCCGCATCACTATCCCGGAACGTATTTCGCCGGCACCTACAACCGCCTGACGACGGAGATTGCCGGCGAGCGCGTCGAAAACGAAGATCTGGTCAACTGGCCGAATTGGCTCGTCGTTCGTCTGCGGCCCGAGGGTGAAGACTGGGTGTCGTTCGACGACGTGGAGCTCCTCGACTATCGCCAGGAACTGAGTCTGCGTGATGGCGTCTTGCATCGAGACATTCTATTTCTCCACGGAGAACAACGCATCACGCGCTGGCAGGAGCAACGCCTGGTCAGCATGCACGATGCACATCTCGCTGCGTTGCGCATCGACGTCACACCCGAGAACTGGTCCGGGACGCTGACGATCCGCTCCGCGATTGACGGATCCGTAAGAAATACGGGTGTCGAACGTTATCGAAATCTTGCCAATCAGCACGTTCAGGTGCTCACGAAAGGCGAGCTCGGCGAGGACACCGTCCTGCTCGTCTCGAGGACCGTCCAGTCCCGCATCGAGGTCGCGCAGGCAGCCCGGACCCGTGCCTATCGCGATGGCAGCCACGTTATTCCGACGGTCCACTCGATCGAGGAGCCCGGAGCGATTGGGCAGGATCTCGTAGTCGAGGTGCACGAGGGCTCATGTCTCGAGCTCGAGAAGGTGGTCGGCTCTTATACGTCTCGCGACCGCGGCATTTCCGAGCCTCGCTACCAGGCCGAGCGCCTGGTCACAGGCGCCGACCGCTTCGATGCAATCAGGGACGCTCACGCGCGCGTCTGGCAATGGCTCTGGGAAGAATTCGAATTCCGCCTCGAGGCTCCCGGCAACGCCCAGGCCGAGCTCAGATTGCGCGTGCACATCTTTCACCTGCTGCAGACGATTTCGCCGTTCAGTGTGGCGACCGATGCCGGGGCGCCCGCGCGGGGCTGGCACGGAGAGGCTTATCGCGGCCATGTGTTCTGGGACGAGATATTCATCCTGCCCCTGCTGAATCTTCGCATGCCGCTCTTGACTCGCGCACTGCTGCGGTACCGGTATCGACGTCTCGGCGAAGCCCGCAAACTCGCGAAAGAGGCCGGCTTCGACGGTGCCATGTTCCCCTGGCAAAGCGGTAGTGACGGCCGGGAGGAGAGTCAGCGGATGCATCTGAATCCGCGGTCCGGTCGCTGGACGCCGGACGTCACGTTCCTGCAGCGTCATGTCAGCTCTGCCATCGCCTGGTCTATCTGGCAGTACTACCAGGTGACGAGCGACCAGGAATTCCTGAGCTTTTTCGGCGCAGAAATGTTTCTCGAAATCGCTCGTTTCTGGTGCAGCATCGCCGAATACAACGAGGCTGAGGATCGCTATGAAATTCGGGGCGTTATGGGACCCGACGAGTTCCATACGGGCTATCCGGATCGCGACTCGAGCACGCCCGGCATCGACAATAATGCCTATACCAATGTACTGGCGGCGTGGGTGCTGTCGAGAGCCATCGAGCTGCTGGACCTGCTTTCACCTATACGCCGCCGTGCCATCGTGAGTCGGCTCGGCGTCACCGGGGAGGAAAGGCAGCAATGGGATATGATCAGTCGTCGGCTCAAGGTCGTGTTTCACGAAGACGGGGTCATCAGCCAGTTCGAAGGCTACGAACAGCTCGAGGAGCTCGACTGGAACGGCTACCGAGAAAAGTATGGCGATATAGGGCGGCTCGACAGGATTCTCGAAGACGAAGGGGACTCGCCAAATCGCTACAAGCTTTCCAAGCAAGCCGACGTGTTGATGCTGTTCTATCTTTTCTCGTCCGAGGAACTGATCGAGCTGTTTGAACGGCTTGGCTATTCGTTGGATTCGCAGATGATTCCAAAGAACATTGAGTACTACTCGAGCCGCACCTCGGCAGGCTCAACGCTCAGCCATATCGTTCGGTCGTGGGTGGAAGCGCGCTCCAATCGTTCGGAATCCTGGCAACTCTTTCTCGAGACGCTCAGTGTCGATATCGGCGACATCCAGAAAGGCACGACCAGTGAAGGCATCCATCTGGGCGCCATGGCCGGTACGGTCGATCTGCTGCACCGGTGCTACACGGGTTTCGAGACTCGTGGAGACGTTCTGCATCTGGCGCCAACACTTCCCGCTGAGCTGACCGAGTTCCGCGTCACGATACGCTATCGACAGCAACGATTGCTCGTGACTATCAACCATCGGACCCTGACTCTGGAAAGCGCGCCGACGAGGGCACCGCCCATTTCGGTCTGCTACAAGGCAGATCAACGCATGCTTCGGCCCGGTGACCGAATCACGTACGAGCTCTCTTGAGACTGCAATTATGTCGAGGCAGCGCGGTCCCGCCACGTGGCCGAGGCGCTCGTGTAGTGGCGATAGAGCGCTTCCTCGTAACCGACGGAGAGTCCGACCAGGCTTTCGTAAGGTGGGGCCGTCGCGACGGCCTCGGCCGGGAGATCGATGCGTGGCAACTCGCGATCCTGAGACAACCCCGATGCCCATTCGATATCCGTCAAAACGCGACGGCCGTCGATGTCGATGATGAAGTAGCGAAGCACCCAGAGGTCAACGTTAACCAGGAAATCAATAATTCGGCCGGCAGGCCCGTTACGAGCGCCGACGGTACGCCCGATGAGAGGCACGGCATCGAACTGCCCCCGGCCGGAGAGCGCCTCGGCGTCGAAGAGCCGGGCCGAAGCTGATACTTCGCCTTCAGCTTCGAAATTCAATTCTCGGCGATTGTCATCGAGCGAGCGGAACCATGTCGGCGGGATAACGACCGGTTCGTCACCCAGAGCATTCTGTCTCACAACGAAAGACCTGATTCCCCAGTCCTTGGTATCGAAGACGAGTCCGGCCAGCGTCGCGGGCTCGGCCCCGATGCCAACCACGGTGTAGCGACTGAGCGCCTGCAGTTCTCGAAGGTGGTGCTGGATCATTGTCGGCTTCTCTCGAGCAATCTATGCGTTAAGCGTTCACAACCTGCGCCTCGGGCGGCGGGCCGGGTACGTAGTCTTCGATTTCGGGGAAGTCCGCGAGATCGCGGCCCGCCAGTGCGTCGAGGTAGGAGTTCACCCAGTGGTAGATATCGTGCCGCCTGATCTTGCTTTTCATCTCGCGCATGCGCCTGACAATCTCGGCGCGTGGCAACTTCGTTGCCTCGAAGATTCTCGCCGCCGTGCCTTCATCGTCGTAGGGGTTGATCAGCAGGGCGCCGTTCTGCATTTCAGCTGCCGCTCCGGCGAACTCGCTCAAAATCAATACTCCATCGTCTTCAGGGCGTGATGCGCAATATTCTTTGGCGACGAGGTTCATGCCGTCCTTGAGTGGGCTCACGAGCATGATGTCGGCGCGCCGATAGTACGCCGACAATTGCACAGGCGTGAGCGAGTGATAGAAGTAATGCACTGGAATCCATCCCGGTCGAGACCACGAGCCGTTGATCTCGCTGATCAGCTGTTCGAGGTCGGTCCGGAGCTGCTGGTACTGAGGAATACTCTCGCGGCTCGGGACGACGTGGAGACTCAGCACGATGTTCTGGCGCAGCTCGGGATAGCGCTCGAGCGCGAACCTGAATGCTCGCAGCTTCGTCAGCAGGCCCTTCGTGTAGTCGAGCCGGTCGACGCTGAGAATCATGCGGCGGTCACCGAGTGCCTCATCGAGCTTTCTCGTCTCTTCGACTACTGCCTCACTCGTGGAGAGCCTGGCGTAGTGCCCGTAGTCGATACTGATCGGAAAGCTCCCGATCCTGAGGCGCCGGCTCGGCGACCGCGTGACGACGTCTTCACGCAACGTCGCCTTGAGCTCCTGGACATGCCCCTGACCCTTGAATCTGGCGGCATAGAGCGCCTTCAGGCAACGTTTGAAATTGCGGCAATCCCGCATCGTCTGGAAGCCAACGAGGTCATACTCCAGAAGCTCACTCAGGATTCCATCCCGCCAGGGCAGCTTCAGGAACAGATCCGGCGGTGGAAATGGAATGTGGAGAAAAAAGCCTATGGTGTTGCGCACGCCCAGTCGGCGCAGATCGTTGGCGACGCCAATCAAGTGATAGTCGTGAACCCAGATGATGTCGGTTGGCTGTAGACATTCGGCGATCCGCATTGCGAACTTGCGGTTGACTTCTCGATAGGCGCGCCAATGGGTCGGATCGAAGTGACAATCTACCGGCAGATCGTGGAACAAGGGCCAAATGATCTCGTTCGAAAACCCCTCGTAGAAGCTCTCGACTTCCTCTTCGGACAGGTAGACGCCCTGAAGTCTGTAGCCGGCCTGAGCAGATACATCTGTGAGATAGCGGTCGACCGAATCGGCATCGTCGGCGACGCCCGGCCAGCCGACCCATACGCCACCTCGGTCCCGAAGAACCGGCATCAGGGCGCTAACGAGCCCACCACTCCCTGTCTCGCTGGACCAACCGTTACTCTCGGTATTCTTACGGAGTACGACCGGTAACCGGTTCGAAACTATTATCAGCCGCCCCGTTGCGCGTGTCGACTCGCCTCGGGGGAGTGTCTGCTTCATGTTCACACGGACTTGACTATTGTGACTGGATGCAGTCTGGCTGTCCACGAAGCGCCTGAGCATTCGTAAAGCTACGTATTCGCTGCAGAATCAGGGTGGCTTCGACTGTGTGGGCCGAGCTTGAGGAGGTGTGCGATGAAGGGTCAGCTGCGCGTGCCGCGTCCGGAGGTCGATTTCCTGCCCTGACCCGCAAGTTTCGCGTGGGCATCTTCTTCGTCGAGGATCGAATCCAGTCCCTGCTGCAGAGCTTCCTGTACGCGAACGACGAGGGATTCCACAGTGTCGTCGTCAATGGATGATGATGCTTGATCCCGTAAGAACTCTCTGACATCCAGTGGGCTCGCAACGCGAATAATGGCACGGCGTTTCCCGAATATGCGCGTCTCCGTGCCGACTATTTCTCTTTCGAGCTTGACCAGTGTCTCTGCCATGCGTTCCGGCGTCGGGTCCTGGAGCAGATAATCGTCCTGAAACCCGACCGATCGGGCACAGAGTTTCGCGGCCTCGAGATCCTTCAGCAGCGGATCATCATCGGCGTTCATGGACCGGTCCACGTACCCTTCGTGGACGCCAGATCCACCAATGCTTCTGGCGGCAAGCAGTGACCCCTGGATATGAATCATGAGCTTACGGGCGCGGTCGAAATCAAGGCCGTTACGAACGTGCCCGACGTATCTGAGTTCAAGCCGACTGAGAAGATGATGTCGAAGACGTTGGATTCGAGCGAACAGTTCCTCGCCTGGAGTGGCTTCGAGACCATGGAGTTGCTCGAATACTGTCAGCCGCGCCATACCGAGTTCTACGATCCGCGCATAGAGGGGGCCTGAGTGCGACTTGCCCCATGTGTGTGCCTCGAGGCGTTGTGTCAGTGATTCGAGCGCGGGCCTGATGTCGCCGATATACCGATACTTGATGGCAACGGGCACAATCCATAATTGACGATTTACGCGACGACGCGCGAGCTCGTTTGCAGCCTCGAGAGCGAGACGGGCCACGCCTGGTTTCAGCTGCATTACGAGGTCGTTGAGAAGATAGACTTCTCCCTCGGGGAACATCAGAAGGTCGTATCTCCCCTGAATGAGCACATTGCGTGCGAATTCGCGCCCTTCACGATTCGTTGCACCACGGTTTACGGAGAAGACGCCCAACCGCTGGTAGAGCCACCCGCCGATGCCCCAGAAGCTGTCGAATAACTCGCGTGTCGCCATATAGACGACACGTCGGGATGCACGTCGCGTCAGATCGAAAGTGACTTGCGCGTCGAAGTAGTGTGAATGGTTCGGCGCGATAAGGCACCCGGGCGGCAGCCGTCGAAGAACGGTCAGATCGGCCGGACGGATGTCGAGTTTCGTGTGGCGACCGATCAGCAGGCGGTTCAGTGGAGCGGCAAGGGCCATCAGCCAGGGCCATGGCCTGGCCGCTTTGAAATCGGTTGCGCACGCTCTGCTGATCTTTCGGTCCTGTAACCTTGCTATTTCATGTTTATCTGAACTTGTTCGTCCCCCCGGGATAATAGCGACGATTCGAGCGCGAGCGAATCCAGAGGTACGTGGAGCTCGAAAATCATCTCACGTATTCCGGTACAGTTTTCGCAACTCATCCTTTGCCTGCTCGAGTATGCGCTTTTGATTCTCGTCGAGATTCGTGCCGGCACGATTGATGTAGAAGGTCAGCATCGACATAGCAGATCGCAGTGGTGGAGCCTTGCGATCAGTGCTCTCGTCCGCTGATCGCTTGAGCGATCTTGCGATTCGCACTGGATTCTTCCACGTAAAAACGCCGTCCTCGAGTGCCAGAGCGTGACTGTCCCGAGTCACTTCGGCCGACCAGCGTTTCGTCGATCGGCTCTTGGTCTTCTTTGGCATCAGGCTCTCATTGCATCGAGGCCTGAATCCAGTCGCAGGCCAGGTCAGTCATGGCTTTGTGCCCCAATCTTTGTTTGGACAACGACTGCCAGGTCGAGAAGCGGAGCACGTGTCCAACCGTCGCCCGCAACCTGCGAGATCGCTTCGGCGCCCAACCAGCGACAAGAAAGTTTTCGATGGACGTCAAATAGGACTCGAACCGGGCCATGGGCTCCGCGAGCGCGGGTGACTTGTCCAGATCTCGATAGAGTGAGGACCACATCGTCTGGGTGCGCTTGTAGTAAGCGTATAGTGCCGCAAGCATCGAGCGCGCCCGTTCGATCGGCTGGCCACCCGATAGCCCGGCAGGGTCAGGAGGCGGATTGAGCTGGAACCACTTGGAGCTGCAGGCCTCGAGTATTTCGCCTTCATCGGCGAAGTGCCGGTACACCGTGAGGCGTTGAACGCCCGCCCGCTCGGCCAGCGCGCTTATCGTCGTCTCGGCCGGGCCGATTTCCTCGTGCAGGGCGATGGCGGCATCGACGATGCGCTCACGCGTCTGCTGCTGGCTTTCGGCACGCCGTCGGAGCGTGTATTTCCGCTTCTTCATTTGATTAATCATATTTGTATATTCAAATGTTGACAATTACGCCGCCCAGCTCTACTCTGGAAATCAATATACAAGTATGTTTAATCATTTTTAGCCGGCGGAGACACGTAATGATCACGAATTCCGAATCAGGAACTAACGTCCACGAGATTGCCGAGGGTATCTACCGCATCAATACGCCGGTCTCCCTGCCTGACGGCAACGAATTCAACTTCAATCAGTATCTGATAACGGACGAGCAGTCGCTGCTGTTCCATACCGGGCTGCGCGGCCTGTTTCCGCTGGTCCGTGATGCCGTCAGCAGTGTCATTCCGGTCGACTCGCTGCACTTTCTGGCCGTGTCCCATTTCGAGGCCGACGAGTGTGGCGCGCTCAACGAATTTCTCTCCATCGCGCCCGCAGCCAGGCCGCTCTGCGGCGCAATCTCCGCAATGGTGTCACTTGGCGATTACGCGGACCGGGAGCCGCGGGTGATGCAGGACGAGGAGGAGCTGGTGCTCGGGAAGCACGTGGTTCGCTGGCTCGATACACCGCATGTTCCGCACGCCTGGGACTGCGGGTTGATGATGGATTCAACGACGCAGACCTTCTTCTGCGGCGACCTGTTCACTCAGGGTGGTGCGGGTGAGGTCGCGTTGACCGAGTCCGACATTCTGGGGCCGAGTGAAGCGTTCCGCGGCAGCATGGACTACCTGGCCCATGCACCCGCAACGAGCGATCAGCTCGGCCGAATGGCATCTTATGCGCCGACCACGCTGGCCTGCATGCATGGCAGCGCGTGGCGAGGTGATGGCGCCGCTCTCCTCAAAGATCTCGCGGCAGAAATCGAGCGACAGGGCGAGTGATACGGGCTATCTAGGGTGCCCCCGCTGCGCGCCTGACGAACGCCGACCACTCGGCGGCTCGCCGCCACAGCGAGTACTCGGTAGTCGCCCCACCATCGCTCACGATCCGGACTTCGTCCGGCGGGCTGGTTGAGATGCGGGCGATTTGATCCCGGGTCACTCGCGCCGCCAGCACCTGCAAAGGTGCGACGGCGG
>JASFSD010000010.1:0-17243 GCA_050114575.1 Gammaproteobacteria bacterium
CAGCCGAAAGCTATCGGCGCGGCACGTCGCCGCCGAGCTTCGACAAGCAATACGTTCGCGACTACCTCGAGTCGCTCGCCTGGGACAAGCAGCCGCCGGCACCCGAGCTGCCGGCGGTCGTGATCAGCCGAACCAGCGAGAAGTACAAGGAAGCGCTGACCCGGCTGACGGGCTAGCCACCGATCCGGCATTCCCCATGAGACCCGTTTGCGCCCGAAATCGCCAGAGCCGACGCACCGGCCGCAACGCATGCCACTGGAGATCCGCCAGGTTCTAAACCCATGGAGTTCCTGCTCAAGCTTGCGGAAAAGATCCTCTGGCCGGCATCGGCGCCTGCCAACCGGCATCTCGAGCGGCTGCAGCATCTGGCTCGTTATCCGTTTTCTCTGCTTCGCGACCTGGCCTCCGGCGAGCTCAATCTTCGAGCCATGAGCCTCGTCTACACGACGATGCTGGCAATCGTGCCGATGCTGTTCTTCGTGTTTGCCGTGGCCCAGGTTTTCGGCGTGCACGAGCAGCTCGAACCCTGGATCTTCAGCGTGCTCGAACCGCTCGGCCCGAGAGCCGAGGAGATCACTGACAGCATCACGGCTTTTTTCGACAACATCAGCGGGGGCTTTCTCGCGGCGCTGAGTGTCGGCCTGTTGTTGCTGACCGTCGTATCGATGGCACAAAAGGTCGAAGGCAGCTTCAATTACGTCTGGCGCGTCGATCGTCCCCGCGGCTTCGTGCGCCGCTTCGGCGAATACCTGAGCGTGATCATCATCGGGCCCCTGGTCATGGCGCTGGCGATGGGGCTGATCGCGAGCCTGTCGAGCACCGCGCTGGCCGATCGCTTACAGGAGTCCGCATCCTTTGCCGCCTGGATTGGCGGCCTCGGCAAACTCGGACCGTACGTTCTCGTCATCTCGGCGTTCACGGGGCTGTACCTGCTGATACCGAACACGCGTGTCCGATTCAGGCCAGCACTGATCGGCGGCATTGCCGGCGGCGCCGTCTGGACCGCAGGCGGGTTGCTCTTCGCGAGCATGGTTTCGCTTTCCACGCGTCTGGATGCAATCTACTCGGGCTTTGCGACCGTGATCATCCTCATGCTGTGGCTCTATCTATCCTGGCTGATACTGCTGCTGGGCCTGCAGCTCGCCTTCTACGTCCAGAACCCCTTCCACATGCGCTACGGTCATCGAACCGAGCCGATCGACAACGCCGCTCGCGAGCGGCTGAGCCTGAGCATCATGCTGCTGATCGCGAGGGATTTCGCCAGCCCCCGGCACGGCTGGACCAACGAGAGCCTCGCGTCCGCTCTGCGCGTCCCACGCTATCTGATCGAGCCCACGGTCAACGCTTTGAAAAGCCGTGGCCTGATCGACAAGACCAGCGGTGAGCGGCTGATTCCAGCGAGGGACACCCGCAACATCCGCCTCGCCGAGATCATTTCTGCGATCCGCGGCGACCCGCATTCGGAGCTCGTCCCACCGGACGAGATTCACCGGCCGGTAGAGACTATTGCGGACCGCATCGACACGGCAATCGCGACAGAGCTCGGCGACCGCTCACTCGCCGAACTCCTCGGCGAGACCGATTCCTGACCGGAGCTACTGCCCGGCCACGGTCATGCCGTCAACGAGAACCGAGCCGCAGCGGATCGTTCCGCGCGTGTCGACGTCGGCGCCGACGGCTCGAATCGAGAGCAACATGTCCTTGAGATTGCCGGCGATCGTCACTTCGCTGACGGGGTGGACGAGCTCTCCTTTCTCGACCCAGTAGCCTGCCGCACCGCGCGAATAGTCCCCCGTCACCGTATTGACTCCCTGGCCGAGCAGCTCCGTGACGACCATCACGCCGTCGCAATCCGACTGCAGCGACTCGAGCGATTCGGCATTCGGCTCGACGATCAGGTTGTGCACGCCGCCGGCATTGCCGGTTGTCTCCAGGCCGAGCCGGCGGGCCGAGTAACTCGAGAGCACGTAACCCCCGAGGATGCCATTGTCGATAAGAACTCTGGACCGGGTGGCGACGCCTTCGCTGTCGAACGGGGCACTGCCCATCGCCCGCGGGATATGCGGATCCTCGACGATGCGCATCCAGTCCGGAAAGACCTGCTCGCCGGCACATTCGAGCAGGAACGATGCCCTCCGGTACTGCGACGTGCCGCGAATGGCATCGACGAAGTGTCCGAACAGCGTGCGCGCAAATTCCGCCGGAAACAACACGGGCGTGACACGGGTCTGCAGCTGGCGCGAGCCGAGTCGGCGGACGGCCCGCTCTGCGGCACGGCGGCCGGTAGCCGCGGCCGACTCGAGGTCATCGGGAGACCTGGCGGATGTGTACCAGTAGTCGCGCTCCAGCGATCCGTTCTCTGCGGCGACGACACTGACCGCGATCGAATGGCTGCTCGACGGGTAACCGCCCACGAACCCGTTGCTGTTCGCGTATGCCCTGACGCCCCCGCCCGAAGAGACGGTTGCGCCTTCGGAATTTTCTATTCGCGAGTCGAAGTCGCGCGCCGTCTGCTCTGCCGTCAGGGCGATCTCCTCGGCCTCGGGGGTATCGAGTTCCCAGCGGTGGTAGAGATCGAGATCCGGCGGATCGGTGGCAAGAAGGGCGGCATCGGCGAGGCCGGCACAGGGATCGGCGGTCGTAAACCCGGCAATGCTCAACGCCTTGCCGATTGCGGCGTCGATGCCCGCAGCCGAGAAGTCATTGGTGCTGGCGCTGCCCTTGCATTCACCCTTGTACACGGTAATGCCGAGACTCCGGTCCTTCTGCCGGTCGACAGACTCGAGTTCACCGAGGCGGACTGTGACACTCAGACCCTCGTCATGACTGACACCGACCTCGGCATGGTCGGCCCCCTGCTCCAGGGCTAATTCGACGGCCCTTTGCGCCTGATCGGTCAGCGCAGCCGACAGCTCGGTGACGTCCATGGATTCCTGCTCGTTTGGATGAGACGGCAATTCTAAAACTGTACAATGCGCCGATGAAACCGCTCATCGGTGTCATCATGGGTTCTCAGTCCGATTGGGAGACGATGACACACACTGCCTCGACGCTGGAACGGCTCGGCATCGCTTACGAAAAGCGAATCGTGTCGGCGCATCGCACTCCCGATCTGCTCTACGAGTACGCCGAATCCTCGGCGTCCCGCGGACTCGAGGCGATCATCGCCGGTGCCGGAGGCGCCGCCCACCTTCCGGGCATGACGGCCGCGAAGACGCGGCTGCCCGTCATCGGCGTGCCGATCAAGTCGCAGGCACTGAACGGGCTGGATTCCCTGCTGTCGATCGTCCAGATGCCGGCCGGCATTCCCGTAGCCACCGTCGCCATCGGCAAAGCCGGAGCCATCAATGCCGCGCTGATAGCGGCGGCCATCCTGGCCAACAAGCATTCGGCGGTGGCCGAGGCGTTGGAAGCCTATCGCCGGCACCAGACCGAGCACGTCCTCGAGCGAGGCGAGCCCGGCGACGCCAGCTGATTCTGCCGACGATGAGCCCGCCGCGCTTAGGCATCATTGGGGCCGGTCAACTCGGGCGCATGATGGCCCTTGCTGCTTACCCGCTCGGAGTTCAGTGTCGTTTTCTCGATTCGAGCGAGCTCTCGCCCGGCGGTCAGATCGCACCGATTCGAGTTGCGGCTCTCGATGACGAGCAGGCGCTCCGGGCGCTCGCCGAGGAAGTCGACGTGCTGACGCTCGAAATCGAGAATGTCCCGGTCGAAGTGCTGGAGACATTGCACGAAATCGTCCCGGTCAGGCCGGCACCGGCGGTAGTCGCAAAGGCACAGGATCGTTTGCTCGAGAAGCAGCTGTTCGAGAGCCTCGATATCCCGACCGCAGCCCACGTTCGGATCGACGGCGAGGACGATCTGCAGCGCATCGAGAAAGAGCTCGGCTGGCCGGTCGTGCTCAAGACGCGGCGCCTCGGCTACGACGGCCGCGGCCAGAAGGTCGCCCGGTCGCTCGATGAGCTCCGATCGGCGTGGCAGGAACTCGGAGCCGCCGCCTGCATCGCCGAAGCCTGGGTCGATTTCCAGCGAGAGCTGTCGCTGATCGGTGTCCGCGGTCAGGACGACGAAATGGTTTTCTATCCCCTGAGCGAAAACCGGCACCAGGACGGTATGCTCGAATCATCGATCGCCCCGTACGCGGACGAGGACTTCGACCGTCGAGCGCAATCGTGGATGGCGTCCATGATGCGACTGCATGATTACGTCGGCGTGCTTACGATCGAGTTCTTTCACACCGCTCAGGGTCTGGTCGCCAACGAGATCGCACCGAGGGTACATAATTCAGGTCACTGGACCATTGAGGGTACCGAGACGAGTCAGTTCGAAAACCATGTTCGAGCCGTCCTCGGCCTGCCGCTGGGCATTACCCGGACGCGGGGGACCAGCGCCATGCGGAATCTGATAGGCAGCGTGCCTCCCAGGGAAAAGCTTCTCAATATCAAAGGGTTACACCTTCACGATTACGGCAAGGAACCGCGCAGGCTGCGAAAAGTGGGCCATTGCACGATCGTCGCGGCGGATCGGGCGACGGCGATCGAGCAGCTCGAGGTGCTCGAATCCGTGCTCACCGCCGGCGATTAGTGACACCATTCCTCGAACCGTAGCGGCTTTTGTACTAGGCTTTTGCAGGTCGCGGCAAGAATTAGATAAATGTACTGCGAGCTGTTCCAACTCGAAGAGCAACCGTTTCGGCTGACTCCCGATCCGCAGTTCCTGTTTGCCAGCAAGCAGCACGCCCGGGCCAAAGCCTACATGGAGTCGTCGATCTGGCTGGCCGACGGATTCGTCGTCATAACCGGAGAAATCGGCTCCGGCAAGACGACGTTGATCGAGAGTTTCCTCGAGGAGCTGCCGGAAAACGTCGTCCTCGCGCACGTCAACCAGACCCAGCTGACGTCGGTCGAGCTGTTGCAGGCCATCCTCGTCGAGCTCGGCTTCAAGCCTTTCGGCAAGGAGAAGGTCGAGCTGCTGTACATGCTGAAGGAGCACATGATCGAGCTCTATGCCGAGGGCAAGACGCTGCTGCTCATCATCGACGAGGCCCAGAATCTGACCCGGACTGTGCTCGAAGAGGTTCGCATGATCTCCGGCATCGAAGCACAAAAGGAAAAGCTGCTCCGGATCATCCTCGCCGGCCAGCCGGAGCTGGCCGACGAGCTTGCGAGCCCGGAGCTCAAGCAGCTCAAGCAACGGGTTCGGCTGCAGTTCCATCTCGGCGCTCTCTCGAACGCCGAGACCCGGGAGTACATCGAGCACCGGCTGGCGATTGCCGGATCGCAGGGCCGAGAGATTTTCGAGGACGACGCCTTCGACCTGATTTTCGGCTACACGGGCGGCGTGCCGCGGCTGATCAACACCCTCTGCGATACGGCCATGCTCTGTGGGTTCGCCGAGGAGAAGGACGTCATCTCGAAGAAGCTCGTCATGACCGCGATCGAGGAGCTGCAGTGGCCCCCGGCCGTTGGTGAAGGCTCCGAGGAGCAGGCCCAGGCCGAGGCGGACGAAGCTGACGACGACCTGGGACACACGCGCTCCATCTCGCCGAGCCCCGCGCGATTCGACGTGATGCTCAAGGGCAAGGTCGTGTCCGAGTTCGATCTGCCTCTGGGGCGCACTGTGATCGGCCGAACGGCCGACAACGACCTGCAGATCGCAAGCAAGTTCGTGTCCCGGCACCACGCCCAGGTAACCACCACGCCGGAATCCTGCACGCTCGAGGACCTCAACAGCACCAACGGCATCTTCATCAAGTCGCGCCGCGTCAAGAGGCACCCGCTCGTCGAGGGTGACATCATCCATCTCGGCGAGCACAAGCTCGTCTATCGCGACCTGCGATCGGGAACCAGCGCCTTCAAGATCGTCGAGGACACGCCCGAGGAATGCGACGAAGAGGAAGTCTTCGAGCAGAAGGTGAGCGGCGGCGACGCCGACTGAGTGCCGAGTTAATCCGCGCCGTCGAAGTCGGCGCGGCTTCGGCTCGCGCGATATCCCTTGCGGCGCAGAACCAGTGTTAGCCCGGTCACGAGCGCGATCACGCCCGCCACGGCGAGAATCTCGGACCAGTACCAGACGTCGACAGAAAACGCAGCACCCAGCCCGATCACGCCGATCCCGAGGTAGGCAAACGGGATCGATTCATAGACTGCCTTAGGGAGCCACATGGCCCAAGTGTAGTCACTCAGGCTTCTTGAGGCGATCCTGGGCACGCAGCAGCTGGCGGAGCAGCGACGGCTCCCAAGAATCCATGTTCAGCTTCTTGCGGTCCGAGCGGCTCAGGCTGAGCCAGGCCGTATCTTCGAGTGTCGAGTCTTGCGGCCGCTTGGAAGGCGGTTCGGTAGGCTTGTTCGCCACGGGTAGGAATTTCTCGGGGTATTTTGCTTGCCAGATTAGCAGCCTGCCGCGCCGGTCTCAGTGACCGGATTCACGGATTGCGGGAACGGATGATCAGGCCTGCGTGCCACCGACGGTCAGGCCGTCCACGCGCAGTGTCGGCTGGCCGACGCCAACTGGAACCGACTGTCCGTCCTTGCCGCAGACACCGATTCCTGCATCGAGCTCCAGATCGTTACCCACCATGGAAACCCGGGTCAGAACTTCGTGACCGCTGCCGATCAGCATGGCACCCTTGACCGGGGTGGTCTTCCTGCCGTTCTCGATCAAATAACCCTCGCTGATCGAAAAGACGAACTTGCCCGATGTGATGTCGACCTGGCCGCCGCCGAAATTCGGCGCGTAGATACCGCGCTCGACCGACGCGAGAATCTCTTCCGGCTCGAACCTGCCGGGCAGCATGTAGGTGTTGGTCATACGCGGCATCGGCGTGTGGGCGTACGACTCGCGCCGCGCGTTACCCGTGCTGCGCGTGCCCATCAGCCGCGCGTTGTGCTTGTCCTGCATGTAACCGCGCAGGACACCGTTCTCGATCAACGTCGTGCACTCGCTGGGCGTGCCTTCGTCGTCGACCGACAGCGAGCCGCGCCGACCGGGCATCGTCCCGTCGTCTACCACCGTGCATTGATCGCTGGCGACAGTCTCACCGATACGGCCCGAGAATACCGACGTCTGCTTGCGATTGAAGTCACCTTCGAGCCCGTGGCCGATCGCTTCATGCAGCAGGACACCGGGCCAGCCGGGCCCGAGCACCACGGTCATGTTCCCGGCGGGGGCGGGAACAGCGTCCATGTTCACGGCAGCCTGCCGAACGGCCTCCTCGGCGATAGCTGCACTGGCGTCGGGTCTCATGACCAGATTGAAGTCGCCCCGGCCGCCGCCGCCTGCGTAGCCCTGCTCGCGCCGAGTGCCGTCTTCGAGTATGACCGATACATTCAGGCGCACGAGGGGCCGGACGTCGGCAGCCAGCGTCCCGTCGGAGCCGACAATCAGCACGATGTCGTAGACGCCCAGCAGGCTCGCGTTGACCTGGACCACGCGAGAGTCCAATGCCCTTGCATCCCGATCCAGACGCGCCAGCAGCGCGACCTTGTCCTCGTCGCTGCGCGTCGGCAGCGGATCGATGGCCGGATACAGGGGCATCGCCGGCAACTGCGAGCCGATCCGGTACTGGCTGCCGCTGCCCGAATGCGCGATGCTGCGTGCCGCTTTGACCGCGTCGGTCAGAGACTCGAGGTCGAGTTGATCGGCATAGGCGAAGCCCGTCTTCTCACCGCTGATCGCGCGCACGCCGACACCCTGATCGAGGCTGAACACGCCTTCGCGCACGATGCCATCCTCGACCGTCCAGGTCTCATAACGGGTCGACTGGCAGTAAAGGTCCGCGTAGTCGAGCTGCCGGCTCATGAGCCGGCCCATCGCCCGCTCCAGGTCGCTCAGGCCGACGCCGGTCGGCACCAGCATCAGCTCCTCAGCTGTTTCGAGTGTGCTATCAGATTGCAATGGCTACCCTTTTCCGGATTGGAGGTCACGTCCGTGTTGCAGCACCGGAAACTGCCGGCGCAGCCGCTCAAGCTCGATCATATCGATTTCGGCGTGAGCGATGCCAGCGCCTTCGGCACATTCGGCAAGCACCTCGCCCCAGGGGCCGAGCACAGTGCTGTGCCCGTATGTTCGGCGACCGCCGGGATGCTCGCCCCACTGCCCGCTCGCGACGACGAATGTCATCGACTCGATGGCGCGTGCCTGCAACAACGGCCGCCAGTGCACCCGCCCAGTCGGGACCGTGAAGGCTGCCGGCAGCACCAGGATATCCATGCCGAGGGTGGCGAGCCGCGAGAACAGCGCCGGGAACCGGATGTCGTAGCAGACCGCCATTCCGATTCGGCCGATATCCGTCGCCACGCTGACGACGCGGTCACCGGGCCGCGTGGTCTGTGATTCCCGATAACTCTCACCATGCCCGGCCGGAACCTCGACATCGAACAGATGAATCTTGTCATAGCTCGCGACGACCGATCCGTCGGGGCCGACGAGCAGCGAGCGCGACAACACGCGCCCATCGTCGCATGCAATCGGAATCGTGCCCGCGACCATCCAGATGCCGTGGGCCCCGGCCTGCTCGGCTGCGAACTCCTGGGCCGGGCCCTGTCCCTCGGGCTCGGCGACGGCAACACGCTCCGCGTCAGTCGCGCCCATGAACGAGAAATTCTCGGGCAGCACGACCAGCGCGGCGCCCGCGGCAACGGCCGCATCGATCAGACGAGCCGCCTCCGTGAAATTTCGGGCCACGTCGGTGCCGCTCGTCATCTGCACGGCAGCGACACGAAATCGCTCGAGGTCACTCATCGGTGACAACCGGTCGCATCTCTTCGGGGAGCTCGGCACAAAGTTCTGCTGCAGCGGGCTCCTCGTCGTCGATCGGCTCGACCGTCGGACTCTCCCAGTTGCCCGACAAACAATAGGATGCGCGTCCTATCCCCTTGAGCTGCTCCTTGAACAGGCGCGTGAAGATCAGTAACGCGGCACCCACACCGGCGCCACCGAGCAGGCCGCCGACCGTCGGGAGCATGTTGCCCGGCTCGGCCGTGACGACGACCTGCTGGCGATAATCGCGATCCCTGAGCCCGGTTCGCCCGACAACACCAATCTCGGCGGCGGGACCGCCGAACTTGAGATCGTTGGTATACGCATTGCCGTCGATAACGGTGAAATTACCGGTGATCTCGTCGAATGCGAAGCCTTCCTCGAAAACATCCCTGAAATCGAGCAGCAGCCGCCTCGGCAGCGCAGCAATACTCATGAGGCCGACGACGCGGCCCGCCCCGGGATCGACCTCGCGGAGCGTGCCCGTCTCGACCGTCAGGCCGACCTCGCCGTTCAGATGATCGAGCCAGGCGGCGGTCGGCCCGGCTTCCCAGTACACGCTGGCAGTCACGGCCGCCGACTCGCCGTCGACCGCCGGATCGAGTCCGAGCTCGGCCAGCGCAGCGGCGACGTCGGTCGATGTGATTTCGGCGTTCAGCGTCGTCCGCGAGCGGCTTGGTTCTCCGAGCCAGCTGCCGCTCATGTCCGTCTCGAAGTTCGGCGTCCGGCTCGTGAACTCGGTCAGCACCACACCCTCGGCGACGGGCTCGACGATCGCCGAGACGGTACCGAGCTGCCGGTTGCCGAACCCGAATTCCGCTGCCTGCAGCTGCAGACCCGGCAGTGCCCGTGGATCGATCTCGGACAGACCGCTTTCACCGGCCGCGGCAAGGTAGATGCGGCGCATGTCGGCGACGATCGGCTGCCGCCGGCCGGCACCGCGCGGCACGACGATTTCACCGGCGATCGCTTCGCTGTCGACGTCGATCGCCCAGTCGTCGCGGTTTCGCACCACGCGCAACGACGTCGTTCCGAGCTGCTGGCCGAAGGCGTGCAGGCTCGCGATGTCGACATCCGCCCCGAGAAAGAGAGGCTCGGCTCGGCCGACTCCGGCCGTGCTGCCCATCGCCAGCCATCGATCGAGCTCGAGCGTCCCGATCTGACCACCGACGAGGATCCCTTCATCGACCGGCAGCCTGGGCTCGCCGCCGCCGAACTCGACGGCACCGCGCGCGAAGCGCAGGTTGTCGCCGTCAACCGTGAGAGCGAGTACGAAACGCCGGGTCGCCCCGAGGTTGCCGTTCACCTCGACCCGGTTGTCGGCGAGGAAATTCAGATCGACGGCAAGATTGACGGGCTCGCTCGGTGGTTTCGCCAGGGGCTGCGGCAGGCGCAGCGCGACACCGGAAAGATTCGACTCGACCGTGAATGTCGTCGGCGTCGTCGCCAGCGGATCGAGGGCCGGCAGCAGCAGTCGTCCTCGCCAAAGGGCCTGGCCGACGATGAGGTCCGTCTGAGGCATGCCGAAGGCGTCCGATACCGAGCCGATCGACGTCTCGCCGTCGATCACGAGCTCGGCGCGGTACCCCGCCTGCTCACTGCGCGTCAGGGCCGCCGAAATCGGCCCGCCGAGGAAGATCCCCCGTACGTCCTCGGCTGAAACCCGGTCCTCCTCGGCCGTCATGACGCCGTTGATCTCGGTGATGGCCGGCCCCAGGCCGCGAAATGTCAGCGCGCCGTCACCGATCGTCAGAGCGGCGTCGAGCCCGAACGCCGCAAGATCCTGCAGCGGCAGATCGAGACGTGCCCTGAGTGCACCCGAGCCGGCCTGAACTTCGAGCCGCTCGAAGCCGGGCCCGAGCCTTTCGGCAATCAGCGGCGCCGCGCGCAGATAGGCGACGACGTCGCCCAGGCCACCATTCGTATCGGCGGACATGGTCAGCGTCGGGTCGCGCATGTCCGGCAGGGCGAGCTCGAAATTTTCGGTCCGGTTGCCGAGCGTCTGGCCCGACGCCCCGGCGAAGAAGCCCGCATTGACGAATTCGATCCAGCCGTCGACGTCGTCCGCCTGCGGCCAGTCATTCATGTAGTTGAGAGTGACACCCTCGACATCGGCCGCGACGCGGAACTGCCCGCCGCCGGCATCGAACGGAAACCTTGCCAGAGGTCCGAACAGCGTCAGCTCGATGTCGTGCGCCACACCGCCGACGACCGCATCATCGAGCCAGGCGACGACGACGTCGGGCATGACCGGCCGCGGAAGGTACTGCTTGGCAGCAACGAGATCGACCGACGCAAGCTCGGCCTCGATATCGACCGTCGGCGAGCTGCCGTCTCGCGGCAGCTTCAGATCGAAGCTGGCCCTCGCTTCGCGGTCGAGTATGCCGACCCCGAGATCGACGCTGAGAATCTGCACGGCGTCGCGACCCTGCCGCCAGACGACGGCACCGGTCAGCGATTCGCCGTCGACGCTGCCGCCGAACAGCGCCGGCCAATCGAGCACGAACGCCTCCGTCTGAAACTCGATCGTGCCGCTGTCCTCGCTCGCCTGAACGCGCCCGGAAATTCCGTCGACTCCGGGCGTTGAGCCAGCCCGGGCCACTGCAACCCCTTCGAAGCGGGACTCGAGCTCGTAATCGAAGCTTTCGTTGCGCCGGTCGATCTCGAGCGCGAGCTCGCTGACATCGCCTCTTGGCTGAAACCGAGACCACTGCCCGGCAAGCGGATTGTCGGGAAGCACTGCAACCAGGGGCTCGAGGTCCTCCATGCGCACGAAGTCGGCCTCGACCGAGAGCGCCCGCACTCCGTCGGAGTCGGACTCGGCCACCAGACTCATGCTGCCTGAAGGATCCCAGGACCGCCCGTCCCTGAGGACGTTGATCCGGTCGAGCCGGAGACGCCAGGCATCGACATCGAGCTGCTGCCAGTCGCCGCTGAAACTGAGCCGGTCGAACGGGGCGCTCCCCGAGCCGGGATCCAGCGCACTGCCGTCGAGATCGAATCGGGCGGCCGTCAGCTGCGCCTCGGTCCATTCGACCTCGGCATCGATGGCGGCGAGGCCGCTGACGGATGGAATCGACTCCAGCGGAATCAACTCGGCCAGGGTCTCGAGGTCGAGCGAGTCGGCCGCGCCGGCAAGGCGCATGACCACGGCCTCCTGGCCGTCGGGAGACAGCCTGAGCTCGAACTCGAGCGCGAGCCGCTCGGCCAGCGATTCGGGTGGGTTGAGACTGGCCGTCGCGAGATAAGCACCGTCCGCGCTTGCGATCACGAGATCGAGGTCGTCGAAGTGCCATTCCTGCTCGCGCATGGAATCGATATAGATGAGCTCACTGTCGCGAATTGCAACCTCGACAGACTCGGGGATGGACGCCCAGTCACCGCCGGCGTCGGGAGTCAGCGCAAAATCGCCGAGACGAAACGTTCCTCCAGCATCCCGCTCGACGGTCAAACGGACGCCATCGAGCGTCAACCGCAGGATGTCGATCTGGCGCGAGAAAATCAGCGCGACCGGATCCAGAGTGATCGTGGCCCGCTCCGCCTCGAAGAAATCGCGGCCGCTCCCGATCGTGGCCTGGCGCAGCGTCAGCTCGGGACCTCTGAAACCCAGGCGGGCATCGACTACGGCGAACTCCACCGTCAGCCCGAGCTCCGCCGCAACCCAGTCCCTGAGCTCGATCTGATATCCCGGAATCTGAGCCACCAGCAGCCGGAACACGCCGAGACCCACCGCCAGCAGAATCGCGACACTGCCGAGCACGGCGAACAGCGCCTTGCTCAAGCGGCGCAGCGGACGTCGTCGTTTCGGTTCCGTGTTCATCAGGGCAGTGCTACATCAGCACGACGTCGAATTGATCCGGTGAGTACATGCTCTCACTTTGCAGCTTGATCGGCGATCCGGTCTGCTCCTCGAGCTCGGCGAGGCTGGTGGACTCCTCGTCCAGCATTCGCTCGATGACTTCCGGGCGAGCGAGCACGAGAAGTTCCTGCACGTCGAACTGCCGGTGTTGCCGAATAATCTCACGAAAGATCTCGTAGCAGACCGTCTCGGCCGTCTTGACGTAACCGCGGCCGTCGCAGCTCGGGCAGGGCGCGCACAGCAAACGCTCGAGACTCTCGCGATTCCGCTTGCGGGTCATTTCGACGAGGCCGAGCGGGGAAACATCCATGATCTGCGCCCTGGCGTAATCGTGCTCGAGACGGCCGGAAAGCGCCTGCAGGACCTGCCTGCGATGTTCCTCTTCCTGCATGTCGATGAAATCGATGATGATAATACCGCCCAGATTCCTGAGCCTGAGCTGTCTCGCGATCGCGACTGCCGCCTCCAGATTGGTGCGGAAAATCGTCTCTTCGAGATTCCGGTGTCCGACATAGGCACCGGTGTTGACGTCGATCGTCGTCATCGCCTCGGTTTGATCGAAGATCAGATAGCCGCCCGACTTCAGCGGTACCTTGGGATGCAGTGCGCGCTCTATTTCGTCCTCGATACCGTAGAGATCGAAGATCGGCCGCGAGCCTTCATACAGCTCGATCATCGGCACCATCTGCGGAATGAACTGGCCCGCGAAGTTACGCATGCGCTCGAACCAGGGCCGGGAATCGACTCTTACGCGCTCGATTTCCGGGCTCAACAGGTCGCGGAGTACCCGCAGCGGCAGCGACAGGTCTTCGTGCACGAGCCCCCCGGCAGGAGCTGTCTCGGCCGCTTTCGAAATCGATTCCCAGAGCTTCTGCAGGAACAGCATGTCGGCACGCAGGGCCTCGAGGCTCGCCCCCTCGGCCGCCGTGCGCACGATGTATCCGGTCTGACCCGTTTCGCCGACGCAGGACTGGACCAGAGAACGCAGCCTCTCACGCTCGGCTTCGTCCTCGATCCGCGCCGAGACACCGATACTCGAGGAATTCGGCAGCATGACCACGAACCGTGACGGAATCGAGATGTACGTAGTGAGTCGGGCGCCCTTGGTTCCGATCGGGTCTTTCAGCACCTGGACCAGCAGCTCGTCGCCGGCCTGGACGCAATCGCGGATGTTCTGCTCGGTCTCGCGATCCGGCGCATCTTCATCAGGATTGCGCGCGATGTCGGAAGCATGCAGAAATGCGGTTCGCTCGAGGCCCACCTCGACGAAGGCGGCCTGCATGCCGGGCAGCACACGCGAGACGCACCCCTTGTAGATATTGCTGATCAGACCGCGGCGGCTGGCCCGCTCGATCTGCACTTCCTGCAGCACACCATTCTCGACCAGCGTCGCCCGGTACTCACGCGGAGTCACGTTGATCAGAATCTCTTCTTTCATTGCGGCTTCTCGGCAGTCGCGAGCCAGGGCGGCAGCCCGAATCGTCTGAGCATCGTCGCCGTCTCACACAGCGGCAACCCCATCACCGATGAGTAGCTGCCGGACAGACGCTCGACGAACAAGGCGGCACGGCCCTGGATCGCATAGGCCCCGGCCTTGTCGTAAGGCTCATCGGAACGACAATACGCCTGACGCTCGGCCTCTGTCGTCGCCCGAAATCTCACTTCACTGCGCGAAACCATGCCTTCCCGGCCCGACTGCCATCGCAGCGCCACGGATGTCAGCACGGTGTGATCGCGGCCGGAAAGGCGGCGCAGCATGGCCAGTGCCTCGGCCTCGTCCCGGGGCTTGCCCAGAACCTCGTCATCGACGACGACGGCGGTATCGGCCGCCAGCACCGGGGCCGGCTCGCCGGTCGCAACCCGGTCCCAGACCTGATCTGCCTTCTCGGCAGCGACGCGCGAGACGAAAGCCGCGGGCGGCTCACCGGCGCCCCTCGCCTCCGTGATATCCGACGCGAGCGTGCGAAACGGCACGCCGATCTGCTCGAGCAGCTCCCGCCGCCGCGGCGACCCTGATGCAAGATAGATGAAATGCTTTGCCATTCAATCGGCTATCCGTCGAACCGGACGCCGATAATAGCCTGAGCAGGCACTAGTCGCGATGGTAGGGATGGTGCTCGATCAGGCTCCAGGCCCGGTACAGGGCTTCGGCGACCAGAATTCTGACCAGGCCGTGCGGCAGGGTCAGCGGTGATACGGCCCATCGCTCGTCGGCCCGCTCGAGGCACTCCGGTGCCAGGCCGTCGGGCCCGCCGATGAGCAGGGCAATGGCCTGGCCGCCCTGAAGCCACGCTTCGAGACGCTGCTTGAGCTCGACCGTGCTCCAGGCGCGCCCGGACTCGTCGAGCGCGACGATACGCGCACCTTTCGGAACGGCGCCGAGAATCCGGCTGCCTTCCTCCTCGCGCAACCGTGCCGGCGGAATGGACCGCGATCGCTTCGCCAGGGGGATCTCGGTCAGCGACATCCGGCAGCTGCCGCGCAACCGCCTGGCATAGGTATCGAAGCCCGATCGCACCCAGTCCGGCTGCTTACTGGACGCCGAGATTACCTCGATCTGCATCGTCGTCGCTCAATGAGATGTCCCAGAGCTTTTCGATCTCGTAGAACTCGCGCGTGCGCGGCAGCATGATGTGGACGACGACGTCGACGAGGTCTACCAGCAGCCATTCGGCGGCGTCCTGTCCCTCGGAGCCCAGGACCTGGATCGACTTCTCCTTGCAGGCAGTCGTCAGCGCATCGCCCAGTGCGCGCACGTGGCGGTCGGAACGCCCCGAGGCAATGATCATGAAATCCATCATCGACGTCAGGTGCGACACGTCCAGGCAGCGGATGTCCGTCGCCTTGTGATCGTCGAGCACCTGAATGGCGAGATCCGCGATCTGTCTAGGACTCAATGCTGCCATCCTCCCGAGCATAGCATCCCGAAGCTTCGATGATCCCGCCGACGGCGGGCGGCACGAGATATTTGGGTTTGATGCCGGCCTTGATCGATTCCCTGAGATCGGTCGATGCAATCTCGAGCTGGGTCACGTTCTGGACGATGATCTGGCCGGCAGGCTCCCATGACAAAGACGAATCCGGCAAAACCCGTCGGCGTGTGAGCAGGCTCCCGAGATCCCCGGAACGCGGCAGGGTCGTTCCAGGACGACGCGCGACAATCAGATTGACCGTATCGAGCAGCTCGGTCCACCGATGCCATTTGGGCAGATCCAGGAACGCATCCATTCCGAGCATGAGACAAAGTGCGTGCGTCGGGTACTCGCTGCGAAAGCTCTGTGCCGTGTCGATCGAGTACGACGGTCCCGCGCGCTCGATCTCGCGCCGGTCGACGACGCAACCAGGCTCGTCGGCCAGCGCCGCTTCGAGCATCTGCAAGCGCAACCCGATCGGCGCCAGCGGCTCCGGTCGATGGGGTGGCTGCCCGGCGGGCACGAAGTGGATCCGCTCGAGGCCCAGGCGCCGCTTGAGCTCGTAGGCCGCGCGCAGATGCCCGTTATGGATCGGGTCGAATGTGCCGCCAAACACGCCGAGCACGCCCTGGAGCGACGGCGGCAGCTTCATGCAGTCGGCAGGCTGCGCTTTGGCGCCAGCAGCTGCAGCACGAGACTCGAGATCGACTCCCAGACCGGCGCCCGATCGCCGCCCTTGATGGCGCGGTCGACGCTTGCCGCACGCCTGAGCAGGCGCGCAAGATCGGCGTTCGAATAACGCGCGAGTGCGCGCTCCAGTACCCGCCTGCGGCTTTGCCAGACGCCGAGCCCGTTCATGAGCTCGCTGATGCCGCGCCCTCGCGTCACGCCGCGTTTCAGTTGCGACAGTAACGAGACCTCGCGGGCCAGCGCCCAGAGTACGAGTGGCGGCTGAACGCCTTCGGTCCGAAGCCCGTCCAGGATCTTGAACGCACGCTTGAGATCGCCGTCGATGACGGCCTCGCTGAGTCGGAATACGTCGAATCGCGCGCTCGTTGCGACGGATTCGAGCACAGCCTCCTCATCGACGCGGCCGTCGTCGAGAATCAGCGCCAGCTTTGCGAGCTCCTGGTCGGCAGCGAGCAGATTACCCTCGACACGATCGGCCAGGAGCTTCGCGGCCTCGGGCGTCACGCTCAACCCATGCAGTCGCGCCCTGCCGCCGATGAACCGGGGCATGTCGTTGCGCGACACGGGCCGGCTCTCGACCAGGACACCGTGCTTCTCGACCGTGCTGACCCAGACCGATCGGGCTGAGCTGCGGTCGAGCCTGGATTGAATCGAGATGATCACGACGCGGTCGGGGTCTTTGTCTTCGGCCAGCGCGCGAATCGCCTTGGCGCCGGCATCCCCGGGCTTGGGCCTCGCCATGCGCAGCTCCACGATCCGCTTGCTCGAGAACAGCGACAGGCTGTCGGCGTCGGCTCTCAGGCTGTCCCATTTGAAGCCGCGCTCGACGAAGTGGAGGCTTCGCTCCGTGTACCCGTCCTGCATTGCGGCGCGCCGGATCGCATCGGTCGCCTCGGCAACGATCAGCGGCTCGTCGGCCGCAACCAGATAGATGCTGGCCAGGCCGCGCTCGAGATGTGAAGAAAGCTGGCTGTTCGGCAGTTTCAAGTCGGCGGCTCAGAGCGCGTCGGCCTGAGCGA
>JASFSD010000011.1:0-16563 GCA_050114575.1 Gammaproteobacteria bacterium
CCCAACAGCTTCAATCACACGACGACGACGGTCGTCTACGACTCGCTGGGCGCTGCCCATACGGCCACGAACTACTTCGTCAGAACCGGCGCCGGCTGGGACGTCAATATGGAGATTGACAGCAACGTCGTCGGCGCGCAGTCGATCCAGTTCGGCACCGATGGCCGCGTCTCGGTTCCCGCCGGGGGCGTTTTGACCATGCCCGCCTACAACCCGCCGACCGGTGCGGCGCCTCTGACGCTGGAGCTCGATCTGACGGAAACGACCCAGTTCGGCTCGAACTTCGTGATCAACAGCCTCTCGCCGGACGGTAGCGCCGCTGGACGGTTGCGCAGCATCGACATCGACGAGAACGGCGTGGTCTTCGCGCGATTCTCGAACGGTGCCGCTAACCCGCTCGGCAAGATCGCGCTGGCGCAGTTCCCGAACACGGAGGGCCTGCAGAAGATCAGTGATCTCGGTTTCGCCGAGACCTTCGACTCAGGTGCAGTGCTGCGCGGTGAAGCCAACACGGGTTCGTTTGGATCCATCACCTCGGGCGCTCTCGAGGCGTCGAACGTAGACCTGACGAAGGAGCTCGTCACGATGATTACGACACAACGATATTTCCAGGCCAACACCGAGGTCATCTCGACGATGGACTCCGTGACCCAGGCGATCATCAATATCCGTTAGCAGCCAGGTTACGGGAGCGCATAAGTGGACAATCTGATCTATGTGGCCATGTCTGGGATCCGCCAGGCCGAGACTGTGCAGACGGTCCTGAGCCACAACCTCGCCAACGTATCGACTGTCGGCTTTCGTGCCGAGCGGCCGGTGTTCGACAGCTTCGATATTCTCGGCGATGGTCTCGAATCGCGGGTCAACTCGCTGCTCGTGACCTCGGACTGGGATTCCTCGGGCGGGGCGATCATGCAGACCGGGGAGGCGCTCGACGTCGCCGTCCACGGTCCAGGCTGGTTCACGGTGCAGGGTCCGGATGGCGAGGAGGCGTACACGCGCGCCGGCCGCTTTCGCCTGAGCACGTCGGGCATGCTCGAGACCGATCGCGGTCAGCTCGTGCTCGGCGAGGGCGGGCCGATCTCGCTGCCCGATCATCAGGAGATCCGGATCGGCGCGGATGGGCAGATCTCGGTCATCCCCCTCGGGCAGCAGGCCTCGACGCTGGTCGAGGTCGACCGGCTCAAGCTCGTGAATCCCGACAAGGCCGAGCTCGTGCGCGGTGCGGACGGGCTGTTTCGCAGCATCGACGGCGAGGCCTTTCTGTCCGATCCGTCGATACAGGTGGTCTCGGGCGAGCTCGAGTCGTCCAACGTCAATGTGACCGAGGCGCTGGTGCAGATGATCGAGATGCAGCGCCACTTCGAGACGCAGGTTCGCGCACTGCGGCTGGCCGAGGAAAACGACCAGGCCGCTTCGTCGTTGATGGAGATGACGGGATAAGGATGGGCCGACGACGCTCTGTAGCCGAGAATTTTGAGGAGAACTGACTGATGCAAGCACTTTGGGTTGCAAAGACCGGGCTCGATGCGCAGCAAACGCGCATGACCGTGATCGCCAACAATCTGGCCAACGTGAATACCAACGGATTCAAGCGTGGCCGCGCCTCGTTCGAGGATCTCGCTTACCAGAACGTTCATCAGGTCGGCGGCAGCACGTCGCAGGAAACGATGGACCCTTCGGGCCTGAGTGTCGGCACCGGATCGCGCATCGTCGCCACCGATCGCCAGTTCTCGCAGGGCAGCGTCAACGAGACCGGAAACCAGTTCGACCTGATGATTCAGGGCAGAGGGTTTTTTCAGGTGCTGATGCCGGACGGCAATCTGGCATATACGCGCGACGGCTCGTTTCGCATCGACGCGCAGGGCCGCATGGTGACGGCCGCCGGTTTCGAGATTCAGCCTGGCATCACGATTCCCGATGGCACCGAAAGTGTCAGCGTCGGCCGCGACGGGACGATTGAGGTAACGATTGCGGGTCAGACCGGTACCTCGCAGATCGGCACGCTGCAGCTGGCCGATTTCATCAATCCCGCGGGGCTCGAGTCACGCGGAGGCAACCTTTATCTGGAGACCGTTGCGAGCGGCTCGCCTCAGGTCGGTACGCCGGGCCTGAACGGAATCGGATCGTTGATGCAGCACGCGCTCGAAGGATCGAATGTCAACGTGGTCGAGGAGCTCGTCAGCATGATCGAGGCGCAGCGGGCCTACGAAATGAACTCCAAGGCCATCTCGACGAGTGACGAGATGCTGCAGTTCGTCAACAACAACCTGTAAGCGGGCCGCGATCCCATCAAGCATTGAGATAGTGATATGAAGGCATTGAGAACGACGTACCTGATCGCTTTGGGCTCGGCAGTGCTCGCAGGTTGCGCCACTGCGCCCGAGACCGTGACCGAGGAGTACGCGCCGAGAACACCGATTCCGGCGCCCCAGGATGCGAGAACCAGCGGCGCCATCTACAACCCGACATTCGGGTTTTCGCTGTTCGACGATCAGCGCGCGCGCTCAGTCGGCGACGTCCTGACGATCCGTCTGATCGAGGAGACCCAGGCCTCGAAGACGGCGAGCACGGACACCAACCGGGCGACGTCGGTCGATACGGGGAGCCCGGTAATCTTCGGCCGCTCGATCACGGATGACGGCCTCGATCTCCTGAACTCGAACATCGAATCGTCGCAGTCGTTCGAGGGCAGCGCCTCGAGCAGTCAGAGCAACCAGCTGATCGGCGACATCACCGTCACCGTCTACGATGTGCTCGTCAACGGCAATCTCATCGTTCGCGGGGAGAAGTGGCTCACGCTCAATCAGGGCGAGGAGTACATCCGCATCAGCGGTATCGTGAGGCCGTCGGACATCAGCCCGGACAATTCCGTCGAGTCGTGGCGGCTCGCCGACGCGAGGATCACCTACAGCGGCAAGGGATCGCTCGCCAACTCCAACCGCGGCGGCTGGCTGACGCGGTTTTTTTCGACCGTGATGTCACCTTTCTGAGCTCGGGACCCCTGGAGTCACCATGACGAAGTCGTTGTTCTGTTTTACGAGCCTGCTCGAGTCACGGCACGGACGCTGCCGTTTCCTGGCCGTGCTGCTGCTGACAGCGCTGCCATTGGCGTCGCTGCATGCCGAGCGCGTCAAGGACCTGACCACCGTCGCTGGCGTTCGCGGCAACCAGCTCGTCGGCTACGGCATCGTGGTGGGTCTCGATGGGACCGGCGATCGAACGACCCAGGCGCCGTTCACCTCGCAGAGCATGATCAATATGCTGCAGCGATTCGGCGTGACGCTGCCGCCCGATACCAACCTGCAGATCAACAATGTCGCCACGGTGATCGTCCAGGCCGAGCTGCCGCCGTTCGCGACGCCCGGACAGACGATCGACGTGACCGTGTCGTCGCTCGCCAATGCCGAGAGCCTGCGTGGGGGCACTCTGTTCGCGACACCGCTGACCGGTCTCGACGACAAGATCTACGCGATTGCTCAAGGCAATGTGCTCGTCGGCGGGCTCGGCGTATCCGGCAACGACGGCTCGCGGGTATCGATCAACGTACCGACGGTCGGCAGGATTCCGAACGGGGCCACGGTCGAAGTGGCCGCCCCGAGCGCGTTCGCAGCCGCCGACTTTCTGGAGCTCAACCTGCATCGGCCGGATTTCACGACCGCGACCCGCCTCGCGAGCACGATCAACGAGACCTTCGGGCCGCGCACGGCGCTGGCTTCCGATGCGACCAAGATCCGCGTGCAGGCACCGCTGGACCCCGACGCCAGAGTCGCGTTCCTGTCGATGATAGAGAATCTCGAATTCGATCCCGGTGAGGCGCCGGCCCGCGTTATCGTGAACTCACGCAGCGGCACTGTCGTCATCAGTCAGCACGTCAGGGTCATGCCGGCCGCCGTGTCCCACGGCTCGCTCGTCGTCACGATCACGGAGTCGTTCGACGTCAGCCAGCCGGTCGCACCGTTCTCGGATGCAGGCCAGACTGTCGTGACGGCCGATACCGGCATCGACGTGGCTCAGGACGACAGCCGCATGTTCCTGTTCGAGCCGGGTGTCGATCTGAACGAGATCGTCCGTGCGGTCAACGAGGTCGGTGCCGCGCCCGGCGATCTCGTGGTCATACTCGAAGCGCTGCGTGAGGCGGGCGCCCTCCGGGCGGAGCTCATCGTCATCTGACGCGGGTCGCGCGGGCACTCATGCAGCAGGCAGGTATCGATGGTCACTGAAGTCAACGTTGCCGGTTCGATGAACATCGCGGGCCTGGGCGAGCTGCGCGCTAGCAGCTCGCGTAACGACCCGGCGGCGCTGGCCAAAGCCGCACAGCAGTTCGAGGCACTGTTCCTGCAGATGATGCTGAAGAGCATGCGCAGCGCCGGGTCGAGCTTTGCCGAGGACCGCGACCGCTCTTACGAAGAAATGTTCGACCGCGAGATTGCCGTCGAGCTCGCGCGATCCGACTCACTCGGCATCGCCGACCTGCTGCTGAAGCAGATTGGCCACGGTCAGGAAGCAGCCGTCAATCGCGATTTCGGGTCACTGTCGTCTGCACCTAAAGGGGCTGCGATCAGTCTGGTTCCGGACGCCGCACGCGGCGGCGCAACGGGCGTGCAGGACGATTTCCGCCCCGAGTCTCCGGCCGACTTCGTCGAGCAGATCGTGCCGCTGGCAACGAAAACGGCCGAGAGTCTCGGAATCGATCCGCACATCGTCATCGCGCAGGCTGCGCTCGAGTCGGGCTGGGGCGAGCATCAGATCCGCGACCCGCGCGGCGTCAGCGCCAACAACCTGTTCGGGATCAAGGCCGATCCGCAATGGACCGGTGATCGCGTCACCGTGCGGACTCTGGAGCACGAGAACGGAGCCTTCGTTCCGCGGCAAGAGAGCTTTCGCCGTTATCCAACGCTCGAGGCCGGCTTCTCCGATTACGCGGCATACCTCAGTTCGAATCCCCGCTACCGCAACGCGCTGGCAGCCGGCCCCGATGCCGTCGAGTTCACGCGGCAGCTTCAGGAAGCCGGTTACGCCACCGATCCGGATTACGCCGACAAGCTCGTCGATATTCTCGGCGGCCGCCTGAACGCCCTGCTCGCTCCCTCGGGCAAGGCGAGGTAACGCATCGTGTCGGTGCTGCTCAACAACGCTCTGACGGGATTGCTTGCGGCGCAGGCCGGTCTGCGCACGACCAGCAACAACACCGCCAACGTCAACACGGAAGGCTACTCACGCCAGCGCATCAACCAGGTCGCGCTGCCGGGTCAGCAGGTGGGCTCCGTATCCATCGGTAACGGGGTCGTCGTCGACGGAGTCGAGCGCATCGTCGATCAGTTTCTGGTCGACCAGCTGCGTAACGCCGGCAATCTGGAGCAGCACTTTCTGGTCTTCAACGAGCTCGCGCAACGCGTCGACGGCGTGCTCGGCGATACGGAATTCGGCGTCTCATCGGCGATCCAGGACTTTTTCGATCAGCTCGAGACGGTCGCCCATGATCCGACTTCGGTCGTGAACCGGCGCTTGCTGCTGTCGCAGGCCGGCAGCCTCGAGGACCGAATCAACCAGCTGGCGACGCAGCTCAAAGGCGTGGACCTCGAGATCAATCGCCGTATGACCGATGCCGTGGCGACGATCAACACGACGACGCAGGCGATTGCTCGCCTGAACGAGCAGATCGTCGCTTACGGCGACAATCCACCGAATGACCTGCTCGACCAGCGTCAACTCCGGATCGCCGAGCTCAGCGAGCTCATCGATGTCGTTGCGATCCAGACGCCGGATGGTGCCGTCAATATCTCGATCGGCAACGGGCGTCCCCTGGTGCTCGTCAACCAGTCGTTCCAGCTCGAAGTCGTGCAGGACGAATTCGACCCGTCGCGGCTGCAGGTGAGCCACGTGCTCGCCGGACGAAGCGAAGTCATTTCCAGCCAGATCTCAGGCGGCGCGCTGGGCGGAATGCTCGCATTCCGGCGCGATGCGCTCGACCCGGCGCAGCGCGAGCTCGGTCTGGTCGCGTTCGGCTTGACCGAAACGTTCAATCAGCAGCACGCGCGCGGTCTCGATCTGAACGGAGAGATCGCCGGCAGCTTTTTCCGGGCGATTACGCCGAACGCGTCGGCGTCAGCGAACAACTCGGGCACGGCGACAGTCAGCGCCGACGTCGGCGACGCCGCGGCCATCGAGCCGCGGGACTACGAGCTCCGGTTCAACGGCGGCGGCTGGCAAGTAACCGATGCGACGACGGGGGAGCTGCTCTCGATGACGGGTTCCGGGACGGCTCTCGACCCGTTCGTTATCGACGGGCTCGAAATCGTCGTGACCGCCGGCGCCAACAACGGCGACCGCTTCGTGGTCAGTCCTGTCCGCGAAGCCAGTGCGATATTCGGTGTCGAGATTACCGACCCGGCAAAGATCGGCGCGGGCAAACCGGTGACGACCGCGGTATCGCTGCAGAATGTCGGATCGGCAACGATATCCGCGGCCACGGTTCAGGATGCGACCGACCCGAATCTGCTGCAGTCCGTCGAGATCGTTTTCGACGATCCGACCACTTTTCGGATCTACGATACGATCGGTACCGATCTGACCGGGCCGCTGGCGTATACCAGCGGTGCCGACATCGTCTTCAACGGCTGGACGGTGCGGATCGACGGCTCCGTGAGCGCCGGCGATACCTTTACCGTCTCGCCGAATCCTGCCGGCAGCGGCGACAACGGCAACGTCGTGGCTTTGAGCGCCGTCCGCGACATCGGTTTCTTCCGCGGCGGCCAGAAGTCGGTCAACGATGCGATCGGCGACATGGTCGCAGCCGTCGGCGGCGCAACGCTGCAGTCCGAGCAGAATCTTGCCGCCCAGGGAGCTCTGCGACAGCAGCTCGAGCTCGACGTCGAGAGCGTCTCGGGCGTCAATCTGGACGAGGAAGCCGTCAACGCGCTCAGGTATCAGGAAGCCTTCATGGCGTCGAGCAAGATCGTTGCGATGGCTGACGAGCTGTTCATCAGCATTCTCAACATGGTCAGCCGAAACTAGGTCCGGCTCATGCGCGTCTCGACCCGCTCATTACAACTGCAGTTCCTGGCCGCCATGGGCCGGCAGCAGGCCGAGCTCGCCAAGATTCAGCAGCAGGCGACGACCGGCAAGAAGGTCTCATCGGCCGGTGACAACCCGGCCGCTGCGGTGCAGATCGTGGCGCTGCAGCAATCACTCGAGCAGCTCGAGTCCTACGAGACCAACGCCCGCATCGCGCGTGGCAGGCTGAACATGGAAGAACAGGCGCTGAGCAGTGTCGTCGACGTCGTGCAGCGCGTGCGCGATCTCGTCATAGATGCGCGCGGACCCGGCAAGACGCGGGTCGAGCTCGATGTCATCCGCACGGAGGTGGAAGAGCTGCTGACGAATCTGGTCGACATCGCCAACTCGCAGGATGGCGAGGGGCGGTTCCTGTTTTCGGGCAACCTGTTCCAGACCAAGCCCTTCGATACGGGTGCTGCCGGCGTGACCTATGCCGGAGATCAGGGGACGCGCTCGCAACGCATCAGCGACAGCCGCACACTGCAGGAGGGTGACTCTGGCGCCGAGGTGTTTCAGCTGATGCGGCCCGGCAACGGGACATTCACAGTTACGCCTGCGGCGGGCAATACGGGCGGCGCCTATTACTCGATTTCGAGCGTCACCGATCCCGGCGCCTGGGATGGACAGAACTACACGATTCAGTTCACGGCAGCGGACAGCTACGACATCCTCGATTCGCTCGGTACCGTCATCGGCACGGGTGCCTACACCCCCGGCCAGTCGATCGCGTTCGCTGGAATCTCGATCGACGTCGACGGGGTGCCGAATGCGGGTGACGAGTTCGATGTGGAGCCGAGCCGATTCCAGAGCCTGTTCGATTCGGTGGCCGCCATCGTTTCCATGCTGGACACCGATCCGGCAGCAGGCTCCGCGGATCGGGCCACATTCCAGAGCCTGACCAATGGCGCGCTGCTCGATCTCGATCAGGCGCTCGAGCACATCAGCCTGGTTCGCAGCCGCGTGGGCTTGAGGCTCAGCGTGCTCGACGAGCAGGAAGACACCAACGAAAAGCTCAGGCTCGAAGTCAGCCAGGTTCTGTCCAGGGTTCAGGATACGGACTTCGCCGCCGTGATTTCGGAGCTCGAGGCGCAGGCCTTTGCGCTCGAGGCCGCGCAACGCGGTTACGCCAGAATTCAGAGCCAGTCGCTGTTCGAGCTCATCTAGTACTCGAGCCTTCGCGCCGCCGCAGCGCCTTCTCGGCGTTCGGGAATTCCACGACACATTGCGGTCGCCGCGGCCATTGCCGACGGCACATTCCGGCCGCCAGGCCGAGCGCTCAAAGCTTGACGTAATTCTCATTCCCGGTCTAAAGGGCGGCAAAACGCTGCCGATATAAGTCCCGCAATCGCCAAGAAATCGTTCCCTAGCGGGGAGGTTTGGCGGCACCGGGCTGAAGCCGAGACTCGGTAGACAGTTCGGGGTGTACGACAGACATCTAGATTAGGAGTTAAACAATGCCAGCCATTATCAACACCAATGTGATGTCGCTGAACGCCCAACGAAACCTCAACAGTTCGCAGGGATTGTTGTCGCAAGCGCTACAGCGATTGTCTTCCGGTTTGCGCATCAATAGCGCCCGGGACGACGCTGCGGGACTTGCTATCGCAACGCGTTTCACGACTCAAATCCGTGGTCTCAACCAGGCCGTCCGAAATGCCAACGACGGTATTTCGCTCGCGCAGACCGGTGAGGCGGCCCTCGGCGAGGTGACCAACAACCTCCAGCGTATCCGGGAGCTGTCCGTGCAGTCGGCCAACGCGACGAACTCGGCCTCCGACCGCGCTGCTCTGAATGCCGAAGTTCAGCAGCGTATCGCCGACATCGACCGAATCGCTTCGCAGACGTCGTTCAACGGCCAGAAGATTCTCGACGGCAGCTTCGGCACGGCCGCATTCCAGGTCGGCGCCAATGTCGGCGAGACGATCACGGTCAACTTCTCGACCGGCGTCCGCGCCTCGCAGATCGGCCAGATCGCCACCGCCACGGGTACTCAGGTCACGAACGATGCCCTGACCGAAGGCGGGCTGACGGTTGCCGTTGGTTCCGGCACGGCCGTCACGGTTGGCCAGAGCTCGGCCGGCACGGGTGCGGGCCAGAGCGCCGAGAGCGCCTATGCCAAGGCCGAGGCGATCAACGCCGCTGGTATCTCCGGGCTGACGGTCACGGCGAGCAACTCGCAGTCGAGCACGTTCGCGTCGATCAGCACCGAGGTCGATTACTCGCTGACGATCAACGGTGAGGCAATCTACACGAACTATGACGCTGCCACGGACGGCGCGCTGACGGGCGCTGCGGTTGCCGATCAGATCAACCTGTCGGCCGCCACCACGGGTGTCCGTGCCGAGTTCAACGGCGGCACGCTGACGCTCACGAGCACCGACGGTCGTGACATCGACGTCACCGAGGACAAAGTCAACCAGGCGGCCGAGGGCCTGACGGGCACGCTGACCGATAACGCCGGCGCGTCCCAGGATTTCGGCGCGACGGGTGGTGTGACGGGCAGCTTCGGCGGCACGATCACGCTCAGCGCGTCGGAGACGATCACGCTCGGCGGTTCCGAGGAAGCTCGTGCGGGCTTCACGGCCGCTCAGCAGATCGCGGTCGACTCGGTCACGCTGTCGTCGGTCGGCGTCGATACGGTTGCCAACGCCAACGACACGATTCTGCGTGTCGACGCGGCGCTGCAGACGATCAGCGGCGTCCGCAGTGAGTTCGGCGCCGTCCAGGCCCGGTTCGAATCGACGATCGTCAATCTGCAGACGATCTCCGAGAATCTGGCAGCTTCCCGCAGCCGTATCGAAGATGCGGATTTCGCGGCCGAAACTGCGAAGCTGACCAAGGCTCAGATTCTCCAGCAGGCCGGTGTCGCGGTTCTGGCGCAGGCGAATGCCGTGCCGCAGACCGTGCTCGGGCTGCTGCGATAAGGCAGGACCGGGAGCCTGTGAGGCAGTGGAGGCGGGCGGCCTGAAGGCGGCCCGCCTCCTTTTCTCTGGTAAAGGGGTGGATAGCGGGCCGCCCGAAATCGCTTAGCGAACAACATCCTTGGGATACGCGAGACCCACCCATGGTTGCAACCGTCAACAACAATCTTTCGCTTGCGGCCGCCTCGGGCCGGCCGCCGCCGCAACCGGCCGCTGCCGCGACCGGCCGCACAGGCAACGATGTGCCAGCAAGCGGCAAAGACCTGCCGCCTGCGCCGGCTGTCGATCTGGCGCAAATGGTCGAGCAGATCAACCACTTCATGGCGTCCAATTCCCGCAATCTGCACTTCCGCTTCGACGACGTCACCAACCAGTCCGTGATCACGGTCGTAAACCCCAGCAGTGGTGAGGTTATCCGGCAGATTCCGTCGGAAGAGGCGCTGCGCCTGGCCGCAATGATCAAGGACATGGCCAGCGCGAACGGCGCTTCCGGGCTCGGTGGCCTGCATCTCTTCGATCAGCTCGTCTGATGGCACGATAATTGCTCCTCGATGGGCATGAAGTATTCGAGCCCAGATAGGTTCTGAGATGCCGGAGATCGCTGCCGCAGGACTGGGATCCGGCCTCGACGTCCGCTCGCTAGTCGATCAACTCGTCAGCGCCGAGCGGACGCCGCTCAACAACCGTCTCAATCTGCAGGAGGCCCGAGCCAATCAGGAGCTCTCCTCGATCGGCAAGGTCAAAGCGGCGCTGTCCACGCTGGGCGACACGCTGGAGAAGCTGGCGGGCGATTCGGCGTTCAATCAGCGCACGACCTCGGTCGAGGAGCCCGATCTGCTCGCCGTGACGGCCACGAGTGATGCCGCGGCAGGTTCCTATTCGCTCGAGGTTATTGCGCTCGCGACGCGGCAGAAGACGGCCTCGTCGGCCTTCGTCGACTCAGATACTGCTGTCGGCTGGGGCACGCTGTCGTTCACGATCGACGGTGCGACTTTCGACGTCGACATTGCAGACGGCGCCGGGTCGCTCGTGGAGATCAGAGATGCCGTCAACGAGGTCGCTGCCGAATCGGGTATCGTCGCCAGCATCGTGACCGCGGACGATGGCGCTCGAATCGTGTTCACGAGTGAGGGCACCGGAACCGACAACGCGTTCAGTATTTCGAGCTCGGGCGGTGACGGCGGGCTCGCCGTTCTCGACTACTCGACCTCCGTTCCGGGGGCGATGACCGAGGTGACCCTTGCAGCCGATGCCGAGGTCACGATCGACGGGTTCAGCGTCACGAGCAGCGACAACCAGATCGCCGATGCGGTCGAGGGCGTCACCTTCAGTCTGCTCGAGGCGGATCCCGGCAACGTATTTACAGTGGAGATCGAGCTCGATCGCGCATCGACCCGCGCGACGCTCGAGCAGTTCGTCGCAGCCTACAATGGTGTCATCACGACGATCAAGGGCGAGACCGCGTTCGATGCGGATGCCGGGGTGGCCGGCGTGCTGCTCGGTGATTCCACCGTCAGGGGAATCCAGGAAAGCCTGCGTCGTGAATTGAGCCGGGTGATCAACGACTCGTCGTTGACTTTCACGACGCTGTCTCAGCTCGGCATTCAGACGACGATCGACGGCAAGCTCGAAATCGATGGCGGGGTTCTGGATTCGGCCGTGGCGGAGGACTTCGATGCGATTGCATCGCTGTTCAACAGCCCGAGCGGGGTTGCGACCCGCATGAACGATCTCGTCGCGACGATACTCGGCACGGACGGCCAGATCGAGGGCCGGGAAGAAAGGCTCCGCACCGAGCTCGAGGGTATCGGCGAGGATCGCGAGCGTCTCGATACGCGCATGCAGTCCGTCCGCGCGAGGCTCGAGGCTCAGTTCAATGCGATGGATCAGCTGATCGCGCAACTCAATACGACGAGCCAGTTCCTCGCCCAGCAGCTCGGCGGGCTCGCATAGGCAGGCACAGGTTTTGGACTCAAGAAGGTAAGGTGAAATGAATTCGACCGACAATGCGGCGGCTTTAGGACAGTATCGGAACGTGACGGCGTATACGGCAGGCTCCGCGTCCGACCGGCTTCAGCTCGTCGAGCTCCTGATGCAGGGCGCGCTCGACGGAATCGCGAGCGCCAAAGGCCACATAGCCCGCGGTGACGTCAGCAGCAAGGGTGAGCAGATCAGCCGCGCGATCGCGCTGCTGGATGGTCTGCGCGTGTCGCTGGATCATTCGCAGGGCAAGGAAGTCTCAGCCAACCTCGAGCGGCTCTACGAGTACATGATGCGGCGCCTGCTGCAGGCCAACGTCGACGACAGCACCGAGATACTGGATGAGGTATCCGGCCTGCTCAAGGAGATCCGTTCCGGCTGGAAGGGCGTGATGGAGCAGTCCCGAGAGCTCCTGGAAGCGGGCGCCGCGGAAGCTGCCCCCGGGGTTACGGGTGAGTGAGCTCGAGAAAATCTCCGATCTGACCCGCGAAGTCGAGACCCTCGTCGCCGAAGCCCGCTGGGAGGAGGCGGCGGCGCTCGAGGCCGAGCGCCGGGCGCTCGTAACCCGCTACGTCGAACGCAACCCGCAGCGCGTCGAGGATTTGCGCCCGATTCACGAGCGCGGGCAGCGCTCGCTCGCTCTGGCGAGCGTCAGGCGCGAGGGTCTCGTGGTCGAGGCCAGCGCGTTTCTGAAGAACGTTCGTGGCTTGCGTGCCTACCAGTCGAATCAGGCGCCCGCCGGCAGCGCCAATTCTCGGCGCTAGTGTGAACTGGGTCGCCAAGAATTTGGCGAATTGAGCGTGCACAGTTCTCAGCCGGCTCGGTGCGGCCGCCGGGCTGACCGTTAGGATTCCTGCAACTATCTGATAATTCAAAGAATAATCATCTGGGCACGGTTCTTGCTCAACTGAGTTCGTAATGATCACGAACGAGCAAAACCGCCGATGAGTGGCGCGCCGACGCTGGACGAGGATCTGCTGCAGCTCGCCTCGGCCTTCGAGACTTTCAACGCGGTCTCACGCGAGCTCGAAGTCTCGTACGGCACGCTGGAAGGCAGAATGACCGAGCTGCAGCGGCAGCTCGCCCGCTCCGACGAGCAGCGGCGGGCCGAGGCCAGGCGCGGTGACGATCTCGCGACGCGCCTCAAATTATTGCTGGAAACACTGCCAGGCGCCGTCGCGCTGCTCGATGGCGCGGGCATCATCAGAGAGCTCAACTCGTCGGCCGAGACGCTGCTGGGCGGCGGAGCGATCGGCCAGTGCTGGTCCACGCTCGCGACCGAGGTGTTCGAGCCGGAGCTCAGCAACCAGGGCGATCTCATCACGCGATCGGGTGCGAAGCTGAGTCTGGCTCAGCGCGAGCTCGAGGCGGATTCGGGAACGGTCCTGCTGCTGACCGACGTCACCGAGAAACGCCAGGTCGAGGAGGTGCTGGCGCGGCACCAGCGACTGGCTGCGCTCGGCGAGATGGTCGCGACGCTGGCGCATCAGGTTCGAACGCCCGTGACGTCGGCTCTGCTCTATGCATCGAATGCGCTCCGGCCGGAGCTGCCCGGCCAGCATCGAGTCAAGCTGGTCGAAAAAACCATCGGCTGTCTGCACGATCTCGAGGGCCTGGTGACCGATATGCTGCGCTTTGCCCGCGGTAACAGAGAGTCGCAGGCCGATACGTTCCAAATCAGCGAGCTGTTCGCCACCATCCGGATGGCGGTGGCGCCGCTGGTGAAGTCCGCTCAGGCG
Organism: Gammaproteobacteria bacterium; assembly: GCA_050114575.1. GTDB lineage: Bacteria > Pseudomonadota > Gammaproteobacteria > Steroidobacterales > Rariloculaceae > DATCZB01. Next base: position 13,700 of record JASFSD010000011.1, read on the forward strand.
GTCGAATACCGGGAGCCGGAGCCGGACCTCGAGCTTCGCGGCAACCGGGCCGCCGTCGCAGGCGCGATCCAGAATCTCGTCGTCAATGCTCTGCAGGCATCGGGCAGCGCTGCCCGGGTCGTCGTCGAGGCCGAGCCTAATGTCGACCAACGGCCGCCCGACTCGGTTCGGATCCGAATCAGCGACAACGGCCCCGGTATCGATCCGGCGCTGTCCGAGCGAATCTTCGAGCCGTTTTATACCGGCCGGTCGGACGGAACGGGTCTCGGCCTGGCCGTTGCCCGATCGATCGTTCGATCACATCAGGGTGAGCTCTTGCTGGACACGGCCTGCACCTCGGGTGCGTGCTTCGTCCTTGTGTTGCCGCTCGCCAATTCGTCGAACCTGCTTGCCCACGCCGCGGTTGCGGATGATGCAGGCCTACAGCGAGAAACCGCATGACTGCAGCTAAGATCCTGCTCGTCGAGGACGACGAGGCGCTTCGTGGGGCGCTGGCCGAGACCTTGACGCTTTCCGAGTACACCGTAGTCGAGGCCGGTGACGGCCAGGCCGCGCTCGACGTTTTGTCGCGAGAAGACGTCACGGCGGTGGTTACCGACTATCAGATGGCGCCCATGGACGGCTACGAGTTGCTCTGCCGGCTGCGCCAATCGCGACCCGATCTTCCCGTGCTCCTGATGACGGCACACGGCACGATCCAGCATGCCGTCGAATCGATTCAGCAGGGCGCGACCGAGTACCTCGAAAAACCGTTCGAAGCTCCAACGCTACTGGACAAACTGCGCAGCGTGATACCAGATTTGGCCGAATCACGTGACATGGTGGCCGTCGATCCGTCGATGCTGCGCATTCTGCGGTTTGCCGAGAAGGTCGCGCCCTGCGATACCACGGTGCTCTTGAGCGGTGAGAGCGGCACCGGCAAGGAAGTGTTTGCCCGCTTCATTCATTCTCAATCGAACCGCCGGCAGGGCCCTTTCATTGGCGTCAATTGCGCCGCCATTCCGGAGAACATGCTCGAGGCGACGCTGTTCGGCCACGAGAGGGGTGCGTTCACCGGCGCTCACGTGGCGCGCGAAGGCAAGTTCGAGATGGCGCAGGGCGGCACGCTGCTGCTCGATGAGATCAGCGAGATCGAGCCGAGTCTGCAGGCGAAGCTGCTGCGCGTGTTGCAGGAGCGCGAGGTCGAGCGGGTCGGCGGCAAGTCACCGATCGAGCTCGATGTTCGAATCATCGCGACGACGAACCGCGATCTGCTCGACTGCGCGAAACGTGGCCTGTTCCGGGAAGATCTCTACTATCGCCTGAGCGTATTCCCGATTCACCTGCCACCGCTGCGCAGCCGTCCCGAGGACATTCTGCCGCTGGCCCGGCACTTTGTTCAGCAGAGTGCCGGCGGCGACAGGCTCGCTCCCGGACTCTCGCGGGATGCAAGCGAAGCGCTCTTGAAATACGCCTGGCCCGGCAACGTTCGCGAGCTGCAGAACGTCATGGATCGGGCCCTGATTCTTGCAGACGGCCCGAACATCCGCGCTCGAGACCTGCAGTTCGAAATGCTCGACGCTCTCGCGAGTCCCGTGGAGCCGACTGCTGCCGCGAGTGAGGAGCCGGATCTGAAGTCGAATCTGCGCACGGTCGAGGAGCGCCTGGTCATCGACGCGCTCGAGGCGTCCGGCGGTAATCGCAAGCAGGCGGCCGAAATCCTCGGCGTCAGCGCCCGGACGCTGCGCTACAAGATTGCCCGGCTGCGCGAGGTGGGCATCGGCATTCCGGATGCCCGCAGCGGCGTCGGAAGCGATTGAGAACGGTTTGATCCGAGGGTGAAGCAGTGATCGAGACTGAAATCAGTAACGTGCTGGCACAGATCCGGGCGATGTCGGCAGCCATCGACCGGCCGGCCGGCACGGCGGAGGCTGCGGAGTCGAAGGCCGGCGCATCCCAGTTCGGGAATCTGGTCAAGGATGCCGTTAGCCAGGTCAGCGAGCAGCAGCAGACAGCCGAAACGCTCGCGAACAGGTTCCAGGCCGGTGACCCGAATACGAGCATCGCGGAGGTCGTCGTCGAGATGCAGAAGGCGAGCATCTCCTTTCAGGCGATGACCGAGGCTCGCAATCGGATCATCGAGGCTTACCGCGAAATCATGAGCATGTCGGTTTAACGAATGACGAGCATTGCATCGGAAGACTATGGAAACGCAAACACCAGCGGCCACTAACCTCGCGGGGTTATTCAGGTCACAACCTGCATTTCGCCAGGTCGTGCTGCTTCTCGGTCTCGCGGCCAGCATTACCGTCGGCATCGCCGGCGCGATGTGGTTGCGCCAGCCCGAGTTCAGCGCTTTGTACAGCAATCTGAGCGACGGTGAAGCCAGCGAGGTCGTCCAGGCTCTCGGCACGGCTGGGATCGAATACGAGGTCGATCAGCTGACCGGATCCGTTCGGGTCAAGCCGGCGCAGCTGTACGAGGCTCGTATGACCCTGGCTTCCGCCGGTTTGCCGCGCGGCAGCGGTGCCGGCTTCGAGATGCTGCAGCAGGAATCCGGAATCACCTCGAGCCAGTTCATGGAGAATGCCCGCTATCACAACGCGCTCGAAACCGAGCTGGCGCGGACGATCAGCAACTTGAGGCCGGTCCAGAGCGCGCGCGTTCATCTGGCGTTGCCGCGAACGACCGTATTCCTGCGCGAGCGGGAAAGCCCGAGCGCCTCGGTTCTGGTTCACCTTTTTCCAGGGCGCGTTCTAGAGGCGGCCCAGGTCTCATCCATCGTCAATCTCGTTGCATCGAGTATTCCGGAGCTCGAGTCGTCGAAAGTGACCGTCGTCGATCAGAACGGGCTGCTCCTGACCGATACCAGCGGCACCGACGAT
>JASFSD010000012.1:0-16263 GCA_050114575.1 Gammaproteobacteria bacterium
TCGCGCCGTGCTGGTCGGCCACAACGCATTCTTCGATCTTCAGTTCATCAATGCGGCCGTCGAGCGATGCGGCATCAAGCGGAATCCGTTCCACCCCTTCTCGAGCTTCGACACGGCCACACTCGCCGGCGTCGCCTTCGGCCAGACCGTGCTGAGCCGCGCCGTCGAAGCAGCGGGATCGAGCTGGGATGAAGAACGTGCGCACTCCGCGCTCTATGATGCGGAGCAGACGGCCTTCGTGTTCTGCGAAATCGTCAATCGATTCCGCAATATCTACGAGGGTTCGCTGGCCGCGCCTGCCGACTGATCGGCCGAGGCGAGCACCTCGGCGAGCTCACCCGACTCGTACATCTCGACGGCGATATCGCACCCGCCGATGAGCTCTCCCTTGACGTACAGCTGGGGGAAGGTCGGCCAGTTGGAGTAGGTCTTGAGACCCTCGCGGATCTCCGGATCCTCGAAGATGTTCACGAACGCGAACCGTGCTTCCAGCGCCCTGAGCGCCGCCACGACGCGAGCCGAAAACCCGCACTGCGGGAAATCGGGCGTCCCTTTCATATACAGGAGCACCGGGTACTCGGATAACTGCTTCTCGATCCTCTGATTGACGTCCAATTCTTCCTCTCCCTGGTCTGTCGGCTCACTGTCGGCTCAACGCGTGGATTGAACTCCACCTGCCTCTCACCTATTCTTCGCGTTTCGACCGGTGCCCGCAAGCCCGGTTCAAAAGAAACCAGAATAAGCTTAGAACAATAGTGCTGCAGAGCACTGGGAGGCCAAATGAATCCACTCAATTCCGTCCGCGGCGTCATTACAGGCGGCATCGTCCTCGCAGTGGTCATCGCTCTCGTGACCTTCGGCATCCGCTGGAACCAGCCCAGCTTCATGGTCTGGCTCCATGTCATGGCCGGTATCACCTGGATCGGGCTTCTCTATTATTTCAATTTCGTTCAGGTGCCCGCGCTCGCCGATGCGGCGGCCGACGAGGGCGGCCCGGGCGGCGCCGGCATCACCAAATACGTCGCGCCGCGCGCGCTGTGGTGGTTCCGTTGGGGCGCCATCGGCACCTGGCTGACGGGGGCGGGCTACCTGGCCGAGATCGGCCGGCTGCACCACGCATTCGCCCTCGGCATGCTCGAAGGCTCGGCGGCTCCCGACACATTCATCGGCATTGGCGCCTGGCTGGGCACAATCATGCTGTTCAACGTCTGGGTCCTGATCTGGCCTAACCAGAAGAAGATTCTCGGAATGGTCGAAGCAACGGCCGATGAAATCGCAAGCGCTCGCAAGGTGGCCTTTGTCGCCTCGCGCACCAACACGCTGTTGTCGATTCCGATGCTGATGAGCATGGTCAGTTACGGCCATGGCGGTTTCTTCATCTGAACGCGGAAGAAATCTCCGACACAGTACGCCTCGCCCTGGCCGAAGACATCGGCCGGGGCGATATGACTGCCGCCCTGACGCCGGCCGACGATTCCGCCGTAGCAGCCGTCACCCTGAAGCAGGATGCCGTGATCTGCGGTATCGACTGGTTCGAAGAGAGCTTCCGCCAGCTCGACAGCACGATTTCATTCGAGTGGAATTGCAAGGATGGCGACGGGCTGACGCGCGACGTCGAGGTCTGCCGCGTCCGCGGCGCAACCCGCGCAATCCTGACTGGTGAGCGCACGGCGCTGAATTTCCTGCAGACACTATCGGCGACGGCCACGTCTGCCCGACGCTTCGCGAACGCAGTCGAGGGGACCGGGACGACGATACTCGACACGCGCAAGACCATCCCCGGTCTCAGGCGGGCGCAGAAGTATGCCGTTCGCTGCGGCGGCGCCAGCAATCATCGTATCGGCCTGTTCGATGCGATCCTGATCAAGGAAAACCACATTGCGGCCATGGGCTCGATCGACGCCGCCATCGATGGCGCCCGGTCAGTCGAAGACCCGATGCTTGTCGAGGTCGAAGTCGAGGATATGAATCAGCTGGAACGGGCACTGGAGAGCTCGGCCGACCGACTGATGCTCGACGAGTTTCCGCTCGAGCTTATTCGCAAGGCGGTCGCGCTCAGAAACGAGATTGCGCCGACCAAGGAGCTCGAAGCTTCGGGACGCGTATCCATCGAGAACGTGCGCAGGATCGCCGAAACCGGCGTCGAATTCATCTCGGTCGGTGCGATGACCAAGAATGTCGAGGCCGTCGACTACTCACTGCGCGTGGTCGACGGCGTCTGAGATCTCCTCCCGGAGACGCTTCGGTTTCTCTACCCCGTAGCCCTGCGCATAGTCCACGCCCATCCCGCGCAGCATCGTAATGATCTCGGCGTTCTCGGCAAACTCTGCGATCGTCTGCTTGCCCGTCAGGTGACCGATCTCGTTGATCGATCGAACCATCTCGCGGTCGATCGGGTCGTGCACGATCTCCCTGACGAAGCTGCCGTCGATCTTCAGAAAATCGACCGGGAAGTGCTTGAGATACCCGAAAGATGAAAGCCCCGTGCCGAAATCGTCGAGCGCGAACCGGCAACCGAATTCCTTGAGCGCATGGATGAAGCGGTTGGCCTGTGAATAGCTGGCGATTGCAGCCGTCTCGGTAATCTCGAAACAGATCAGGCGTCCGTCGATACCGCTGTGCTGAAACTGCTCGATGACGAACGGCAGAAACTTCTCATCGGCAAGGCTCTGACCGGACAGATTGATCGAGCACAGTGCAAGCCGTTCGCGCTCGTCGGCTTCCGATACCAGCCAGCGCAGCGCGTTGGCGATGACCCAGCGATCGATCGACGAGGTCAGGCCGTAGCGCTCCGCCGCGACGATGAAGAGATCGGGCGACACCAGCTTGCCGTTCTCGTCCAGCATTCGGAGCAAGAGTTCGTAGTGGGCCCCCGTGTCGAGCCCCGAATGCAGCGGTTCGATGGTCTGCCGGAACAGCTCGAAACGATTCTCGTCCAGAGCGTTACTGATCCGTGCCGCCCACTGCATCTCTTTGCGGCGCTTCATCAGGTCGATGTCGTTCTCTTCGTAACTGTAGACCCTGTTCCTGCCCGCATCCTTGGCGGCGGCACAGGCGCTGTCGGCCGCGGTCAGCAGAGCGGCAACGTTGTCCGTCGACGGCGTGATCGGCACGACGCCGATGCTGGCGCCGAGACGGAACGTACGGTCGTCCCAGGTGAAGCGAAAATCATTGATCACCTCGCGCAGGGTCTCCGCCGTGCGATTGGCCTCTTCCATCGTGCAGCTCTCGAGCAGCACACCGAACTCGTCGCCGCCGAGCCGCGCGAGCGTGTCGCGCCAGCGGATCTTGGACTTCAGCAGCGCCCCCATCTGCTTGAGCAACTGATCGCCCGCACTGTGTCCGCAGGCGTCGTTGACGATCTTGAATTGATCGAGGTCGAGATAGAGCACGGCGTAGGATGTCTCCAGCGCTTTGGCACTCTTGAGCGCCCGCTCGAGGCGGTTCTCGAACTCCGTTCGATTGACGAGCTCGGTGAGGATGTCGTGGCTGGCCGCATAGCTGAGCCGCCGATTGAGCTCACGAGACTCGGTCACATCGTGGAAGACGAGAGCGCCCCCGGTCACACCGCCCGTTGCGTCGCGGATCGGCGCGGCCGTGCTTTCGATGTAGAGCTCGTTGCCGTCGCGACGTATTAGCAGTGTCGGCCGAACCGACTTGATCGAACGATTCCGGCGCATGGCAACAAGCACGGGGTTTTCGACGGGCTCGCAGGTCTCCTCATGGAAGCCCCTGAAAATTTCGTCGACGGCCAGGCCCACAGCGTCGTCCAGCTTCCATCCGGTGAGGCCTTCCGCCACGGGATTGAGATACTGCACGTTGCCTTCGGCATCCGTCGTCGCCACGCCGTCGCCGATCGACTGCAGCGTGATCTGCGCGCTCTCCTTCTCGCGGAACAACGCCTCCTCGTAGAGCTTGCGCTCGGTAATGTCCGTCTCGACGCCGACCAGCCGCTGAACCCGCATGTCGTCGCCAACGCGCGCTTTGACCCGGCTTTCGATCCAGCGCCAGTCTCCGTCCGCATGGCGCATGCGGTGGATGCTCTCGAACAGATCCGTCCTGCCCTCCAGATGCTCGCGCAATTGCGCCTGAACGCGAGCCAGGTCATCCGGATGCACGAGCTTCTGCCAGTCGGGCACGTCCTCGTCGGCGGCGTAGCCCAGCATGGCCCGCCACCTCGGCGAGAAGTACGTTCGGTTAGAGCGATAGTCGTAATCCCAGAGCCCGTCGTTGGCCGTATTCGTGACCAGCCGGTCGCGCTCCCGGACGATCATCAAATCCTCTTTCAGCCGAATCCGCTCCAGACCACTCGCGCAGCTGGCGCCGACGAGCTTCAGCGCAAGCTGCAGATCGGCTGGCCACTCGTGATTCGGCGAAGCGCTGAGCAGCCCGAGGAGACCGCCCGGCTTGCCTGCGAGATTGAATCCGATCAGGAGCGCCGCCGCGATCTGGCTGTCCGCGAGAACTCGTGCGTCCTCCTCCTGTCCGGCATTGGGGCTCTCGGTATCGGCAATTTCGAGCAGCCGTAGATGCTTGAGTCGCGAAGCCATCCACGGAAAGCGATCGAGCCGCTTGCCGAGAAAAACGTCGGGATTGCAGACGGAGAACGAGGATCTCCCGGAGTACACGGTTTCGAATTCAGCGGTATCCGGATCGAGCAGAGCGAGAAAGGCGGCGTCGGCGCCGCTGGCCTCGGTCAGGTCCTTGAGACCCGCAGCGAGGCGCTCGTCGGCGGAGTTTTCGTCGATGCACTGAAAATCGACTGCGACTTTGGTGCAGATGAGATCCAGACCTGGCTCACCGGGCTGACTCGAGGCCCTGCGAATCAGAGTTTGAATCGTTGATTCCTCTGGTCGCCCGACCTCGCGGATGTCACCCATCACCGAATTTTGACACCTTTGCAAGTTGTTTCACAAGTGAAGAAACAGCTGAGATAAGCCCACGGTTAAATGCTCTCGTCGTTTTTCTCGTCAACCGGCGACCGCGCGCTGCGTTACTCACAACAGCGTTGCATTGACATTAGGGAGGATTCCAATGAATGCCGAGCCCAGTTTCAGATTCATGCGCCGGCTTCTGATCGCAGCCGTCGCCCTCAGCGCCGCAGCCTGCGGCGGTTCCGGTGGCAGCTCCACGCCGACCAACACGGCGTCGGGCGGCTCGCTCGGCGGCGCCGCGGCGAACGATGAAGGAACAGTGATCGTCACATTGACGGATGTCGAGGGCGACTTCACGAGCTACACCGTAGACGTCCTGTCCATCGCCCTCGAGCGCAGTGACGGATCGCTGGTCGAAACCCTGGCGCAACCTGCTCGAGTGGACTTTGCCCAGCTGACGGCTCTCTCCGAAGTGGTCGCAACGGCGAACTTGAAGCCCGGCGAATTCGTCGGCGGCAGCATACGCATCGACTATTCGGATGCCGAAATCTTCGTCGAGCGCGACGGTGAGATCGTCGCCGCTGAGGTTTACGACAGCCAGGGCGCCTTGCTCACAACGACCGACACCTCCAGTGTCGTCGACGTGGATATCTCGCTTCCGGCAAGCGAGCACCTCGTTGTTCTGCGCAACCGAACTGCACTTTTCAGCATCGATTTCGACCTGATGGCGTCGCACGTCGTGGATACGACGACGACGCCCGTCCGTGTCGTCGCCGAGCCCTACCTCGTCGCCGAAGTCCGTCCAGTCGACGAAAAAGAGATCCGCGTCCGGGGCACACTGCTCGATGTCGATCTGGATGCCGGCAGTTACGACATCGCGCTGCGGCCCTGGCTGCATCGGCTCGGTGACTACGGAGCACTGACCGTCCACACGACGGACGGGACCGAATTCGAGGTGGATGGGGTCGGCTATGCCGGCCAGTCCGGCCTCGAGGCCCTGGCAGCCAAACCGGTGGGCACGCTGACCGTCGCTTTCGGTGAGCTCGATCTCAGTGACCGGCACTTCACTGCCGGGATTGTCCATGCCGGAGACAGCGTAGGCGGGGACGCCTATGCGGCCGTGCTCGGCAATGTCGTATCCCGCTCCGGCGACCAGCTCGTGCTCAAAGGCGCCGTTGCCATTCGGCGCGATCGACCGGCCCGTTTCCGCAGGACGATCATTGTCGAGCTCGGTATCGACACGGAAGTCACGCGCATCGGCGACCCGGAAGGCGAGTACGACAAGGACGACATCTCGGTTGGCCAACGTACGATGGTCTTCGGCGAGTTCGGCGATCCCACCGGCGAGGAACCGGATCCGTTCGGGCCGGAGGTTGCGCTCGTCCTCGATGCCACCGCAGGGCGCGCCAGAATGCTCGTGACGAGCCTGCTCGGAACCGTCAACGAGGTCCTTCCCGGCGAGGTCAGCGTCGACCTGCAGGCCATCGACCATCTCGGCATCGACCTGTTCGACTTCGCCGGCACGGGAATGACTGCGCCCGTCGACGCCGATCCTGCGCACTACGAGGTCGTCACGCGTGACCTGACGGCCGACGCGGCCGACGCGCTGGCCTCCTCGCTCGAGGTCGACAAACCGGTGCGCGTGCTCGGGTTCGTCTCGCCTTTCGGCGCCGCCCCGCCCGACTTCTCCGGCCGGGTACTGATTGGGCATCGGGACCTGCCGGCGGCGCTCGGTGTCGGCTGGGGAGTCGAAGGCACCGCGTCGCCATTTTCGGTAATGGGCGCTGACAGCCTGGTCATCGATCTGACCAACCCCGACATCGGCGAGCGCCATCATCTGCTGATCGGCGACCGGGTGATCGATCTCTTCGACCTGCCAGCCTCCCCGAGCATCACCGAAAGCGAGCTGCGTCGCGTCTACGGCATCGCCGAACCCGGTCACGCGGAACTCTTCAAGAGCTTTGCAGACTTCGTCGACGAGCTCAGCCTGCGCCTCAGCAGCGGCGATCGGGCACGCAGTCTCGCAGCCTTCGGCCGCTACGATTCAGGTGAGATCAACCTCACGGCGAACAAGGTCGTCGTCCACCTCGAGTCCCCCGCTTCCCCGTGACACCGGGGATCTCCGTGCCCGCCGCCTGACCGCGGCGGGCTTCTTTTTCTAGCCCCGTCCGGCGGCACCAAGCTCCCGGCTTCGTTTCGCTGCAGCACGGACGGCGCGACGAATCAGCTCTTCGAGAGCGCCGCCTTCGAGGAGAACCTCGAGCGCGGCCGCCGTCGTTCCATTAGGGCTCGTGACCTGCCGTCTCAGCGAGGCGGCATCGAGCCCGGACGCCGCCGCGTAGGCTCCGGCGCCCCGGACAGTCGCGGTCGCCAGGCGTTCGGCCGTTTCAGGCGCAAGCCCCGACTCGACTGCCGCTGCCGTCAGGCACTCGATCAGCAGAAACACATAGGCCGGCCCGGATCCTGAGACCGCTGTCACCGCGTCCATATCGGACTCCTCGGCGACCCATTCGACGACGCCGACGGCGGACATCAGCTCGGACGCGATCTTCTTGTCCTCGGACGAGGCTTTGTCGTTCGCGCAAAGGCCGGTCACACCGAATCCGATCGCCGCCGGCGTATTGGGCATCGCCCGGACCACGGCCGCTTCGCTCCCCACCAGCCGTTCGATCTCGGGAATCTTCCGTCCGGCGGCAATCGACAGATAGAGCCGGGCCGGCGGCAACTCCGACAACGCCGCTTCGATTGCCGCGGGTTTGACCGCAAGAACGGCAACATCGGCGCTTCCGCTCCAAGCCGCTCCCGGAGCAAGTGCGTCGAGACCGAGAGCCCGAGCCCGGTCTCTCGCCTCGGCATCCGGGTCGTACACCGTGATGGCGGCATCGAGCGTTGACGAGCCGAGCCACCCGGCGACCAGCGCCCTGCCCATGTTGCCGAAACCTGCGATCAGAATGTCCATCGAGACCGATACGAAGCCCGGGAATACAGCGAATACGGCCGCCACGCTAGCGATTTCACGTCGCGCCTGCAACCACCCGGAGCCAGGAGAACTGTGCTCGCGATTTCCGCTATCATGCGCCACCGACAATCCCCAGCTACCCCGAATCAGTGAGAGACGTATATATCGTTGGCGTCGGCCAGACCCCCGTCACGCGCAATGGTGCGGCGCCCGGACGCGAACTCGCGTCCGCGGCAATCGGTGACGCCCTGCGCGGAGCAGGCGTGGAGCGAGACGCGATCGATGCGCTGTTCGTGGGCAACATGACCGGCGCCGTCCTGGACCAGCAGCAGCAGATGGGCAGCCTGATCGCCGACTACTCCGGACTCAGCGGAATCGAAGCCGTCAATGTCGAAGCGGCCTGCGCTTCGGGCGCGGCCGCCGCGCGCATGGCGTATCTGACCCTGGCGGGAGGCATTCACGACCTTGCCGTCGTCTGCGGCATCGAGCGCATGACCCATCGCGACCGGGAGACGGTCACCGAAGCGCTGGCGATGGCAGCCGACCGCGAGCTGGAGAGCAGTCGCGGCGAGTCGTTCCTGTCGCTCAATGCGCGGCTGATGCAGATTTACTTCGATGCCTACGCTAAAGGCCCCGAAGACTTCGCCTCGTTCGCCATTACCGCCCACGCCAACGCGTTGCACAACCCGAACGCCGTGTTTCACAAGCAGATCGATCTCAACGACTATCTCGAGTCGCGGACGATTATCGAACCCGTGCGGCTGTACGACGTATCGCCCACCTGTAACGGCGCGGCCGCCATCGTCGTTGCATCCGGCGAGGTCGCGAAGGAGTTTTTGCGGGACGGGCCGAGAATCCGTATTGCGGCCTCCTCGGCGGCAACCTCGCCGGTCGCGCTCGAGCGCCGCGATGATCTGCTGACCCTGCAGGCCGTCAGCGGCTCGACGCGGAAGGCGCTCGACCAGGCCGGTCTCACACACGCGGACGTCGACCTGTTCGAGCTGCATGACGCTTACACGATCATGAGCGCTCTATGCCTCGAATCGGCCGGCTTCACGCCGCCCGGCACAGCGACCGAGTTTGCCCGCGACGGGAACATCGCGCTGGATGGCGAGCTGCCGATTTCCACGATGGGCGGCCTAAAAGCGCGCGGCCATCCCGTCGGCGCCACCGGCGTCTACCAGCTCGCGGAAGCTTTCCTGCAACTCAGTCACCAGGCCGGCGCCAATCAGGTCGCCGACGCTCAAACCGCACTGCTGCAGAACATCGGCGGCACGGGCTCGACGGTAATCAACCACATCCTCACCCGCGACGCGTAACTCAAGAGGGGGTCAGGGGAAGAAGGGGTCAGAGCCTTTTTTGAAAAAGGGCTCTGACCCCTTCTTCTCGGACCCCTGCTTCTCGCTCTTGCAGTTCGAGCCTAGCGGGACACGTGGGCCCGGCGCCGGCGAATGCGATAGAAGCGGTTGATGAACTCGCCGAACACGGCTCGACCGAGCTCGTTGGCCCGCGGCAGGCGCTCCCGACAGGCCTGCATCGTCTCGGCGTGATCCAGGCGGAGCCCGAAATCCCCCAGCAGCGCCTCGTGCCCCGGCGCGGTAATCCAGCGCTCGATGAGGCTCGCGTCGGCCTCGAGATGAAACTGAAAACCGTAGACATGATCGAACAGCCGGAAGGCCTGGTGGCGGCAGAGATCCGATTCGGCCAGATGAACGGCACCGTGTGGCAGGCTGAAGGTATCCGAATGCCATTGGTAAATCGGCTCCGCATCGGAAAATTTTCCAATCAGCCGGTCGCTCCGGCCGGCGGTCGTCGGCCTGACCTCGACCCAGCCGAATTCCGGCGCCGCTCGCCGCAGGGTCTTGCCCCCGAAAGCGGCAGCGATCAACTGGGCGCCCAGACAGATTCCGAGCACGGGTAACCCGAGATCGACGGCCTGGCGAATGACGTCTTTCTCGTGCGCCAGGTAGGGGTAACGCTCGACCTGATCGGCCGCCATCGGCCCGCCGAGCACGACGAGACCATGGTAGCGCGCGGCATCGACTCGCTCGTTCGGCATGCGGTCGAAGTTGACGTAGCGAATACGGAACCCCGCATCCTTGAACTGCTGGTTCAGCGTTCCGAGCGGCTCCAGAGGAACGTGTTGAAACACGAGCAACTTGCGCATCGGTCAAGAGCGCATCAAGTGAAGGAGCCAGTCTCCGGACCGATCGCCCGCACCGCAATCAGACTCGACCGGGGCTGCGACTCTCCACCGTCCGGCCAATGACTGGTCGGCGCTTCGATCGGGCTGCTGGAGCCTGGATGCTGAACCGTCAGAAACAGCGTTTCGCCATCAGGGGAAAAGGTGCAGCCACAGATCTCCGCCCCGACGGGACCGCTCATGAATTGCCTGACCGCTCCGCGCGCCGGCCCCTCGGTCGGGCAGACGAAACAGCCGTTGTTGTTCCGCTCGTCGGGCTGTGAGCCGTCGGTGACGATCCAGAGATTACCGGCCTGATCGAATCCCAGATTGTCCGGGCAGGCAAAAGCGCTGAGACTCGAAGCATCCGTCTGGCCAGCATAGTAGGTGGCGGCCGGCTCCAGGCGGCCAGCGACAGCGTCGGACGCCAGACCGCCGGATGCAGGATCTCCGGCGAGGATGAAGACCTCCCAGCGAAATCGCTCGGATGATGCGTCATCGGCCTCGACGAACTCGAGAATATGACCATACGGGTTCGGGCTCCGTGGATTGGCCGCATCGACTCCCGGAAACTCGGGTGCCTCGGCGCCGGACGCAGCGCCCGCGCCCTGATTCGTCGGCTCGACTCCCCGCTGCAGGCCCTGCGTGCAGGCCAGGTAGACACGGCCGTTGTGCGGGTGCACGGCAACGTCCTCCGGCCGATCCAGCGGCGTGGCGCCGAGCAGATCGGCCGCCTCGCGACAGCGGATGACGACGTCTGCCTGGGACGAAAAACCATTTGCCTCGGTGAGTTCCGGCCGCTCGCCGTACACCAGCGGCAGCCACTCGCCAGAACCGTCTTCATTGAGCTTCGCGACATACAGCCTGCCGTCATCGAGCAGGCGCGCACTGGCGGCGGGCTCGGTGCGATCGAGGGCGTGGTCGCTGACGAACTTGTAGAAGTACTCGAACGGCGAGTCGTCACCCATATACACCACGGGCCGCCCCTCCCTGCTGAGCGTGGTCGTCGCGCCCTCGTGCCGCAACCGTCCGAGCGCCGTCCGCTTGCTGACAGGACGACTCGGGTCGAGCGGGTCGATCTCGACGACCCAACCGAATTTCATCGGCTCCGTCGGGTATCTGGCCTGATCGAATCGCTCGTCGACGGCCTCCCAGCGATACGCGCTCGGACCCTGCCGCATGCCGAACCGCCGAGAGGCGCGTTCGAGCATCGGATCCATCTCGGCCCCGCGACCATTGCCGAAGAACTCGTGGGTGTTCTCTTCCGCCGTGAGATACGTGCCCCAGGGCGTCGTCCCGGCAGCGCAATTCCCGAGCGTACCGAGGCATTGACCGACGCTGGCTGGACTCCCTCCGAGCCAGGAATGGTGGGCTGCGGGACCGGCGAACTCGATCGGTGTATCCGCCGTCACGCGCCGGTTGAGTGGCGAATCGGCGACGAAGCGCCACCCGTCCCCGGTCTGCTCGAACTCGAGAACGCTGACCCCCACGCTCGCCCGCATGACGGCGACGGTTTCCGGGCTGTTCTGCACGAACTCGACTGTGCTTCGCTCGCGCAGAGCGGTGCGCCAGCCGGGAAACATCCGGCTCATCTCGGGCGTCTCGTGATTGATGCAGATGACGAAGCGATCGGCATCGAGGGCGATGACACCCATGCCGTCGCAACTGGTGCCGAAAGACGCGGATTGGCGAAGACCGGCCCCCGGCTCGAGCAGCGTGCCGGCCGCAAGCGAGGTGACGTCCAGACCCTCGGCGTCGCCGAGCACGGGATCGCCCCACCGCATCAACACTTCCGCCGAGAACCCTTCGGGCACGACGATCCGATCCTCGCCCGACCCGGCAATAGGCACGAACCCCGGCGCGCCGGAACGCGGGCCCGCACCGACGGTGCTGTCGGACTCAGGCGCAGAGCAGGCGACCGTTCCGCCGAAAGCGAGCAGGCTTCCGCCGACGAGCATGTCGCGGCGGTTGAGTCGCCGCTGAAGCAGATCGTAGACCGCCCCGATGCCGGAGTGGCGTTTCATGCGCGGACTCCTCGAATCCAACGAAGAAATGATAGCCTATCGGATTGGCCAGATTAGCAGCCCCATGAGAAGGATTTTTGACTATGGCAGACGAAGCCGCCAGCGCGAACATCGAAATGAACGGCGCCGACCTCTACGTCGAGGAAAACTTCACGGACCGACGAGTCGGCAGCCTGCAGCGGCTGAGCCCGATCACGGGCGACGGCCAACCGGATCCTTCACGCCCGATCGTCTATGTCGGACAGACCCAGGTGCTGACACCGGCCGGAGCCCTGCCGCTTACGTTCGAGATCGAAGCGGAGTCGCTCGAAGATGCCGTCGGCAAGTTCGGCGATCATGCCAAGCAGGCACTCGCGAGCACGATGGAGAGGCTCGAGGAGATGCGGCGCGAACAGGCATCGTCTTTGATTGTGCCCGGTAGCGGCGGCGCACCCGGCGGAGGCGGCGGTATTCAGGTGCCCTGACCGGGGATCCGGTCCGGGCGGGCCGCCCCAAAACGTCTCAATCCAGCTCGACGACAATCTCCTCGACGGCCCGGCGCTTCTGTTTGCCGACGATCCGGGGCTTGCCGTACCAGAAATAGCCGACGATGCGCTCAGCCTCGGCGTCGATGCCGAGCAACTCGTAGAGCCGGCGTTCCCGTGTGATATCGCCTGTCGTCCACTTCACACCGATGCCGCGCTGCCAGAGGTAGAGCATGAGGTTCTGAACTGCGCAGCAGCATGCGGCGTAGTTTTCCTGATCGATTACCGTGTCCGGGGCCCGCGCGTACGTCACGACGAAGTGGCCGGGGATTGCCCGCAGCCGCTCGAGTCGCGATGCTCGCGCTGCCTCGCCCTTGGTCTCGGCCTCGAAGCCGGCCCAGCACTCGGCAACGGCGGCGGCCGTCTCCGGGCCGATCAGATAGAACCGCCAGGGCTGGGTCAGCCGATGATTCGGCGCCCAGCGCGCGACTTCGATCGCGTCGAGTAAGGCCCCCGGATCGACCGGTTCCGGCTCGAAAAGATTGATCGTGCGCCGGCCCCGCAGCAGCTCGGCGATCGCCTCTACGCTCGCATCGTCTGCGGCGAGAAATTGATCGGACATCCGTTTACCCAATTCGAATAGACGCCGCGAATTCTATGCGCTTGGGCCATCGACTTCAGCTTGACTCCTCACGCGCGACTTCAGAGACTCGTCCGGACTGGACCCCATCAGGAAATGGAATGAGCGAAGCGGTCGATTGTGTCGTCATTGGCGCAGGTGTGGTTGGGCTCGCCGTCGGACGCGCGCTCGCCGGCGCCGGCAGGGAAGTCATCGTGCTCGAGCGCAATGCCGACATCGGCGAAGAAACCTCGTCGCGAAACTCCGAAGTCATCCACGCCGGCCTCTACTATCCGACGGGAAGCCTCAAGGCGAAGCTCTGTGTGACTGGCAAGGCGCTGCTCTATGCATATTGCGACCGCCGGCAGATCGCATATCAGCGCTGCGGCAAGCTCATCGTTGCGACCGATGCGGCCCGTCTCGCCTCGCTCGACGCAATCTCCGAACAGGCGGCGCGGAATGGCGTCACCGACCTCGAGCGCATCGACCAGGCTGAGCTGAAACGGCGCGAGCCCGCGGTCGCCGGTGCCGGCGCACTCTGGTCCCCATCGACCGGAATCGTCGATGCTCACTCGCTAATGCTCGCCCTGCAGGGCGAGCTCGAAGCTGCGGCAGGAGTGGTGGCCACTCAGACTGAAGTGCGCGGCCTGCGCGTCACCGACAGCGGTATCCACATGGACATCCGATCGGGCGACGACGAGAGTGAGCTCGTTGCCAGAACGGTCGTAAACTCGGGTGGGCTTGGTGCGGTCGATCTTGCCAAACGCTGCCAAGGCGTCGAGACCGGCGCGATTCCGCGGCAGTACCTGGCCAAGGGAAATTATTTCATCTTCAGCGGCAAATCCCCTTTCCACGCACTCGTCTATCCGCTGCCCCAGGATGGCGGCCTGGGTATCCACGCGACTCACGATCTGGCCGGCAAGTTGCGCTTCGGACCCGATGTCGAATGGATCGAAGCGATCGACTATACCGTCGATCCCGACCGACGTGCCCGGTTTGCCGAGTCGATCCGACAGTACTGGCCGGCACTCGAGGATGAAGAACTGGTTCCGGGATACGCCGGCATTCGACCGAAGCTCGCGGGGCCCGGAGAGCACGCTGCCGATTTTCGCATCGAGCTGGCGGCGGCCGATTCCTCGCGACAGCTCGTACATCTTCTGGGCATCGAGTCGCCGGGGCTGACGGCCGCATTGGCGATCGCCGAGGAAGTCGCAGAGCGCGTCGAAGCAGCCGGGACCTAGATCGGAGACAAGAGAATCAGCCAGTGCATCGTCAGCAGAATCGATCCGGTGACGAAGACAGCCAGGCTCGACGACAGACCCCATCGAACGATTGCCGCGGGATGCGACGCGCAGTAGCAGAACGGTGCCGCCGGCAGCGCAACACACAAAGCCAGGGAATCGACACATCGGGCCGATCTCGGCCAGCGGTGGCGCCAGTCGAGCAGTTCAGGCGATCGTGCAACGGCCGCGACGATTGCGTCGTTCGACCCTAAACTCGCCAGCGCCTCTCGCCGCGCCGCACGCGCGCTCATCCCGCGCGCCAGCGCCGCCGTTTCGGCATCCTGGCGATGATCTTTGAGTTCCCCGATGATTCGGGCAATAACAGACGGTGCGGCGCCAACCGCTTCAAGCTCTTGCCTAAGCTCGATGAAGTTAAGCGTTTGCATGCCCCCGATCGCTCAATGCAGAGTGAATTCCACTGCTGACACGGTCCCATTCGCGAGTCAGGCGTTCGAACCGGGTCTGGCCCTTCGCCGTGAGCGCGTAATAGACGCGCGTGCGGCCATTGACGGGCTTGCGTTTTGCCTTGAGAGCGCCGCTCTTTTCCAGCCCATGCAGCACGGGATAGATCACGCCCTCACCGAGGCTGATCGCCTCGCCCGTCACGAGCTTCACCGCACGTACGATCTCGTAACCGTACATCTCTTCCCGCGCCAGCAGCCTGAGTACCAGGAGCTCCGGCACGCCGCTCATGAATGGTGGATTTGTCTGCGCCATCTGCTATTGAAATCAACGTGATAGAGCTAATTTACTTTGCAGTTCAAGGCATGTCAATCAACCGAGCCAGGCGCCGTACAGCAGGCGCAGGCCCATGATGGCCAGCATGATCTGAATGAACCGATCGAAGGTCCCTGCGCTGATGAAACGCCGCGCGCGCACCCCGATGGGTATGAACACGATGGCCGGCAGGATAGCCAGCATGCCCTGCAGGGCGAGCTCACGATCGAGCATGCCGATGGATGTCGCAACGGTCAGATGCGCGGCGGCAAACGTGCCAAAACAAACGCATACGGCGAATACGTAGGCTTCCGGGTTGAGCTTCAGTGAGTTGACATAAGGCGCGATGATCGGCGCCGAAATGCCCGTCGACGCCTGCAGCGCACCGGCCGTCGCGCCGACCAGGGGTGAGAAGCGGCGACGAAAACCAGAAGAGAGCTTGAAATCGGGATGCGCGAGCCGCACTGCGAGGTAAGCGAAGATCCAGACGGCGAGCATCGTCGACAGGAATCTCTCGCTCGCGAACTGCAGCACGGCCGCGCCCACCAGCGCCCCGGGAATCGCACCGATCAGAATCCGCTTGAGCTCCGGCACCTCGCCGGCACCAGCACGATGGGTATATGCCGGATAAAAGTTCAACACGACGGACGGGATGATCATGATCAGGACCGCCTGCTCCACCCCGACGAATCCTGCCAGAACCGGCACGCTGACGGCAGGCAGGCCCATCCCCATCAGGCCCTTGGTCAGCCCACCGAGGCCGAGCGCCAGCGCAACGAAGATGAGCTGATCGACGCTCAGAATTAAAGGTCCAGGCGAGCAAGCCGGACGGTGCCGCCCTGCTCGAAAGTCGTCCAGGCAATGAGATAGCCGCCGTCCGCCGCGACCAGCTGCGGGACGTCCACGGGTTGCCCGACCGACTCGTGCGCGACCCGCATCTCCAGGACCGCCGCGCCTTCCGCGTCGTAGACGCGGACCATCAAATCAATCCCTCCCTCGGCCGAGCGGCGCCACCAGCTGACCAGCATTCGGCCGTCGGGATCGAGCACGATGCCGGGTTGACCGTAAGCACCGTTCGCATCGACATCGACAACGGTCGGAAAGCTCCGGGCGCCGTCTTGCGATCGAGCCAGGCGCACCC
>JASFSD010000013.1:0-15889 GCA_050114575.1 Gammaproteobacteria bacterium
CGGGTGACCGAGCACGAGCCTCAGCATCTCGCCTGCCACGTATCCCGTGCCGCCGAGGATGACGACGGGCCACGAGCCGCTCATGCCGACCGCTCCTCGGAACCCGCGCCCAGGCCGATCGCTTCCTGCAGCAGATCGCCGAGTGCGGCGCCGGCCGACATCGCATTGATCGCTGGCACCTGCGACCGCTCGAGAATGATGTCGATGCCGACCTGGTTGTCCGTGGCCGGGCCCGTGACGACCGTCGGCTCGATGCCGAATTCGTCGCGCAGCAGCTTCACGCCACCCCAGGCCGAGACCGGGTCGTTGGCCGAGAGCACGACGGCCGTCAATCGGTTGCGGACATCCTCGTCCTTGAGGATTGCCTCGACGCCGTAAGCGCCGAGCAGGCCGTCCCCGAGCTCGAAGACGATGACGTCGGGCCGTTCCTCGTCGAGGTCGGCAAGCAGGTTGCGGGTGAGATCCGGTGCATTGGCCGAAGTGGTGGCAACGATGCCGTAATCGGTGAAGATTTCGACGTTGCGGGCCCCGGCGTCTTCCATCGCCAGAATGTCGCGACGCAGCGCAACACCCGTCGCTTTGAAGGCGTCGACCGTGAGCCCGTTGTGCCGGAAACGGCTGACGATGGCGCAGGCCGCGGCCGTCTTGCCCGAGTTCATGCAGGTTCCGGCCAGCGCGACGACGGGCACCTTGGCGCCCGATACCGGGCGCTTTGCGATCAACTCCCGGGCTGCTACCCGGGCCGGGACGCCGACACGCTGTCCGAGATAGGGAAAGTCCAGCACGACGCCGAGGACTCTGCACTCGAACGGCTGGCCATGCGACGGGTTGAACGAGTCGCAGATCCCGACTACGCCGCCGAGGTTCAGGAGCTGTACCCTGTCGCCCGTGGCAAGTTGCTCCGGCAGATGGCCCGAGTAGCCGAACAGCGCCTTGCGGTGACCGAGCGCGGCCACGATGACGTCGCCCTGCTTGACGCGCGCCATTCGGCCGCTGGTCAGCTCGAGCGTGTTGTAGCTCGATTTGGAATTCAGCACCTCGGCCGCTATCAGCACGCCTTCCTCGCAGGGAATGTCGGAGCTGACTCGAATCTCGTGTCCCAGATCGGCAGCGAGCGCCACCGATGCGATCTTGTCGACGACTATGGATTGCATATCGCGTTACCCGCTCGAAGTATTGCCGGCCCGGGCATGCAGCATGCCGGGCAGGGCCAGAATTCTCGAAAAGCCGACCGCGTCGCTGCTGGACCACTCGCCGGCCGATTCCCCGTACTTGCCTCGGCTCGCGGCCATCAACGAGTGCGGTGAAGCGACTCCGATCACGAACATATGCCCGGGGCGCAGCTCGACGGTTACCGTGCCCGAGACCCGGCGCTGTGACGAGGCGAGAAACGCCTCGATGTCGGCGCAGACCGGGTCGAGCTGCTTGCCTTCGTGGATCAGGTCGCCATAGCCGAGCGCAAGCTGATCTTTGACCCGGGCTTGTTGCGCGCCGAGTGTGAGCTTTTCCAGCTCGCGATGCGCGTCCAGCAGGATAGCCGCCGCGGGCGCTTCGAACGCGACCCGCCCTTTGGTTCCGAGAATCGTGTCGCCGAGGTGGATGCCGCGCCCGATCGCGTAGTCCGCTCCGAGTGACTCGAGGTGCTCGATCAGCGCCACGGGCCCGAGCGCGTCGCCGTCGACCGCAATCGGCACACCCTGCTCGAACGCGATCTCGATCGTCACCGGCTGCCTCGCGGCTTCGAAGGCGCCGCTCGACAGGACCCAGGCCGACTCCGGTATCGAGCCGATGGAATCGAGCGTTTCCGTGCCACCGATGGTCACGCCCCAGAGGCCGCGGTTGATCGAATAGGCCGAGCCCGCTGCCGGCAGGGGCATGCCATGACTCGTCAGGTAATCGATCTGCTCCTCACGGACGAAGGCATTGTCCCGGACGGGCGCCAGGACTTCGAGGTCCGGCGCCAGTGCTTTGAGCACGACCTCGAACCGGACCTGATCGTTGCCGGCTGCCGTGCAGCCGTGCGCGACGGTCGGGGAGCCGAGCTTGCGGGCGGCGTCGGCCAGGTGCCTGGCCTGCACGCCACGCTCAGCGCCTACGCAAAGCGGGTAGAGATTGCCGCGCCGGACATTGCCCATGATGAGGTATTTGATGACGGCATCGAAGAACTCGTCCCGCGCGTCGATCTCGATATGCTCGATCGCGCCGAGTTCCTTCGCCTTCTCGCCCAGCGCCCGGCTGGCGGCCGCATCCAGGCCGCCCGTATTGACGGTCGCCGTGACCACCGGACGGCCATAGGTCTCCTTGAGCCAGGGCACGCAGAACGACGTGTCGAGGCCGCCGGAGAAGGCCAGAATGATGGCATTGTCTTTCGAGCTCATTCGCTGATCCCTTTCAGGCTCTGGTTCAGTCGCGTCACGAGGCGCCGCTGGTTCGCAGCGCTCGCTGTCGCGATAAAAATCGTGTCGTCGCCGGACAGTGTCCCGACCACTTCGGGCCAGTGAGTCCGGTCGAGCGTCAAGGCCACTCGCTGCGCCGCTCCGATCGCCGTCGTCACGACGAGCAGATTCGGCCCGGCGGTCCTGATTTCACGCACGAACTCCGCGATCTGCCGCAGCGGCTCGCCGTTGCCGTCGAATTCGCGGTCGGGCATGCTGTATCGGTTCCTGACCTTGACGACACCCATGTCCTTCAGGTCGCGGCTGACACTCGACTGCGTTGCGACGTATCCTGCCGCCCGCAGCAGCTCGACGAGCTCGAACTGACGCTCGATTGCGTTCTCGCGCAGCAGTCTTGCGATGGCAAGACGGCGCTGGTCGCGTTGCTCGGCTGTAGCGGATGGCACGGAACTACAAGTGCATAAAGTTGCGCATATAATAATTGCTATGCGCAAATATGCAAGAAGCAAAGCGATTTGAACGAGGGGCGGGCATGCAGGATTTCGACGGAATCGAACGGGAAGTCGGGTCCGATCCGGACTTGAGCATCATCTGGCTGCACGGCCTCGGCGCCGATGCATCGGACTTTTTGCCGATCGTTGAAGCGCTGCAGCTGGCCACCCATACCCGCTTCGTCTTCCCGAACGCGCCCACCCGGCCGGTGACGATCAACGGTGGCATGATCATGCGGGCCTGGTACGACATCTGCGGATTCGGTCCCGATGCACCCGAAGACACGGCAGGCCTGACGCAGAGTGTCGCAACCGTCCGCCAGCTCGTGCGCCGCGAAGTCGCGCGCGGTATCGATGCGGCAAGGGTGGTTCTGGCCGGCTTTTCTCAGGGCGGCGCCGTGGTGTTACATGCGGGCCTCGGCGGAGAGGATGCGCTCGGCGGCATCATCGGACTTTCGACCTATCTCCCGGCACCGGCTGCGTTGCAGCAGGCTGGCGCAATCCGCACCGACATTCCGGTCATGCTCGTCCATGGCAACTTCGACCCCGTCATTCCGCTCGGGCTCGCGCAGCGTTCGCGGGGAGTTCTCGCCGAATGGGGTGTCGCCGTCGACTGGTCGACCTATCCAATGGGTCACGAAGTCGTCTACGACGAAATCGGCGCTATCAGTGCCTGGCTTCAGCGCTTCGAATCTCGCTGAACGTCGAGCATCCCGGGCACGGGTTTCGCGGCAGCGCGAGCAGGTCGACGATGTAGCAGATCGAGCATTCGTCACAGCGCTCGATCCCGAGCTCGTCGCCGCGGCGCATGCTGGTCAGCAGATTCCAGCCCCATTCGAAACTCAGAGCCGGCCTCGATACCAGCGTCAGATAGGTCTCGAAGCATTCACAGAACCGGTGTCCCAGTCGAATGTTGCGCTCGAGCTTCGGTTGCGTGTCCCCGTCGAGGCGCAGCAGTCGGTTGGCGAGCAATAGGTTCGCCAGCATGCCCGATTCGAGCGTTCGCTGCGGCGTCTGCACGAGCGGCGCAATCTGACTCGGTGAGCGTCCGCGCCGCCGGCGCACTGCACGGTCGTCGTGCTTGAAGTAGGTCGCATAGATCTTGCGAATGCGGTCGTCCGTCAGCCCGGTCCAATAGCGTATGGTCCCGGTTCGCGCCTCGTGCGAGATCATGCGCATCGCAAGGTCGAATCGCGCCTGCTCGCCGCGATACCTGTCGTCAGTCGCCCTCATCTGGACTTTTCCCCCGATCCGTTGAGTTTCGGATATTCAACCTACATGGTTCATATTTGGTAATTTAGGACCATATATGGTAATTAGGCAAATAAAGAGCACGTAATGATCCATTCGGAGCCACCAATCGAAGCCGTCGGTGAGGTTCGTCAACTGAACCGGCTTTTTCTCGACTTTCTGCGCGACCAGCCGGCAGGCTCGGCCGACCGTTTCAGGCTATCGGCGCGCGCGGCCGCGTTACTGTGCCGCGCCGAGCAGCATGAGATCGTTCGAGCAGCGAGCTTTCCGCGAGCCCTTTTCGGCCTCTGCCTGCCGCCGGCACCGGCCGTTGCGATTGAGGGCCAGCCTGCCCCGGCTCCGGGTGAGCGGGTCATTCAGCTGGTTGTGCTCCACAGCGCCCGAAATCTGGCGCGGATGAGTGGCTACTGGGCGCGGTTGCTGCTCAGGCTCGACGACAGCGACGTGCAGCGCCTGCGCGGCGCCGACGTCGAAGACATCGTTGCGATGTCCGAGGTTGATGGGGTCCTGTGCGCAGCTTTCGGCGTCCTCGATCGTGTCCTGCCGGAGCTTCTGACCGAGCCGCATGCCGAGCAACGGCGCCGCCTGCTGCTGCTCGGCTTTCAGCCGGAGCTACTGCGGCCGGCCGCGGCCGAGACCGCCTGACGATCAGGCGTAGCCACGCCGCCCGCAGTCGATACAATACCGACCCGCTTTTTCCGCCCGAGAGGCAGCCACGCGGCATGCATGCGCTCGAGATCCAAGGACTGACGAAACGCTACCCGAATGGCGTCGAGGCACTGAAAGGCATCGACCTCGACGTGGCCGAGGGCGATTTTTTCGCGCTTCTCGGGCCGAACGGGGCCGGCAAGACGACGGCCATCGGCATCATCACCTCGCTGGTCAACAAGACCAGCGGCCGGGTCAACGTGTTCGGCTTCGATCTCGATCGCCAGCGCGAGTCGGTGAAGGCCTGCATCGGCGTCGTGCCTCAGGAAGTGAACCTCAACATGTTCGAGCGCAACTTCAATACACTCGTCAATCAGGCCGGGTACTACGGCGTGCCGCCGGGGATCGCGCGCGAGCGCGCCGAGAAATACCTCAAGCAGCTGCACCTGTGGGACCGGCGCGACGATATTGCCCGCAGTCTGTCCGGGGGTATGAAGCGGCGCCTGATGATTGCGCGTGCATTGATTCACGAGCCGAAACTCCTGATTCTGGACGAGCCTACGGCCGGTGTGGATATCGAGATAAGGCGCTCGATGTGGCAGTTCCTGCGTGACATCAACGCCGCCGGTGTGACGATCATTCTGACGACGCACTATCTCGAAGAGGCCGAGAGCCTGTGCCGGCATATCGCCATCATCGACGAAGGCCGGATCATCAAGCACGATCGCATGGACAATGTGGTCCACGAGCTGCAGTCGGAGTCGTTCGTGCTCAGCCTGAGCGAGCCTTCGGCCAGCCTGCCGGAGCTTCCGGGCTACGCCGTCCGCGCCCGCAGTGAAAACGAGATCGAGGTCGAGGTGGCGAAGGGCCAGGGACTCAACGATCTGTTCTCGGCACTGTCGCAGCAGTCGATCAAGATCGTCAGCATGCGAACCAAGTCCAATCGGCTCGAAGAGCTCTTCATTCGGCTCGTCGGTGATCGGCGCTCGGGAGAAAATCGATGAGCGATCCGATGCCGCGGCCGCCTTCTCTCGTTCGAGTCAATATCGTGGGGCTGGCAACGATCGTGCGGCGGGAATTCCGACGCATTGTTCGAATCTGGCTGCAGACGATCGTGCCGCCGGCCATCACCATGACGCTCTACTTCGTCATATTCGGCAGCCTGATCGGCCGGCGTATCGGTGACATGGACGGCATCCCGTACACGACGTTCATCGCGCCCGGTCTGATCATGATGTCGGTGATATCCAATTCGTTCGGCAATGTCGTCTCGTCGTTTTTTTCCGGCAAAATGCAGCTGCATCTCGAAGAGATGCTCGTTTCACCGATGTCCTATGCCACGATAGTCTTGGGCTATGTGGCGGGCGGTGTCATCCGCGGCTTGCTGGTCGCGAGTCTGGTCACGCTCGTGGCCGCATTCTTCGCCGACCTGACCGTGGTTCATCCGCTGGTTACAGTTTCGGTCATCGTCCTGACGTCGGTCGTGTTTTCGCTGGGCGGGCTTTTGAATGCGCTCTTCGCCAAGACCTTCGACGACATATCCATTATCCCGACCTTCGTGCTGACTCCGCTGACCTATCTCGGGGGCGTCTTCTTCTCGACCTCGCTGCTGTCGCCGGTATGGCAGAAGATCGCGCACGTGAACCCGATACTCTATATGGTCAACGCGTTTCGCTACGGCATGCTCGGTCGCTCGGACATTCCTCTCGCGCAGGCCTACGCCATCATCCTGCTCTCGGTGAGTGTGCTGTTCGTGCTCGCCATGATTCTGCTGAAACGGGGCGTCGGTATCCGCACCTGAGGCCGAAGCCGGTTTCGGTCGCCCGCCGCGGTGCGGGGCTATCGTGTCGTCAGCAGGAACCGCGAGCCGCCGTACGCGAGCACGACGCTGTCGGGTCGCACCTCGACGAGCTCGGGCCCCGAGCCGATGCGTTCACCGACGTAATAGCGCCTGCCGTTGATCCAGGCCGAGCCCTGAGCCGGGTCCTGGTTGTTGTGGGCGATGAGCTCGAGGCGGTATTCGGGCAGGTTCGGGTCGAGCGCCCTGAGCCCGCTGATCGGCTGTGGACTCAGTGAAGCAGGGGGTGCGATCTCCGGTTCGGCGGCTGGGCGGGTCTCGACTGCCGCAGGCTCCGTTGCCGGCGCTTCGGTCTCGATCGCCGTCGTCGGTGGCGCCACGGACGTGCTGCTCTGCCACCAGGCTACAGCGAGCGCGACGAGTCCGAGCGAGAGCAGACTGATCACGAGCCACGTCCATGCCGGCACGCGATGACGAACCGTCGCCAGCGGTGTATGCGACAGATGTGCCGTGGCTTCTCGCTGGCGCTCGCTTTCCGACTTTCTGAGCGCGTCTAGAATGAACGACATCTCAATCCACCCATGAGTTCAGTGCCACTTCGACCAGCCCGATTGCGGATTGAAGTCGCGCCAGCGTCCGGTCGCCGACAACGCCGTCGGCCGGCAGCAAGCCGTGGGTCCGTTGGAATTCCCCGACGACGGCAGCGAGAGCGGCATCGAAGACGTCGGGCTCGCTGCTCGCGATCTGCTCGTGGCCGAGGCTCTCGAGGCTGGCTCTGAGCCAGATCACCGAGGGCCCGCGGGCGCCCTCGATCAGAGGCATGTCGCTCGTGGTTATGGCCGGCCGGAACAGCATGAGCGAACGGCTGAAGCGTGCGCCGGCCAATTCCTCGATCGTGACGCGGTCTGCGACACCGTCGACCCAGATCATGGCGTGCGTTCCGCTCAGGCCGAGCAGAAGCAGATGTCGGCCGAGGCCATCGGCCCCGATCAACTCGAGCGTCGCCGGCCGATCGAGCTCATGCAAGTCGCTGAGCTGCGGGCTCTCGAGCTCAAGGCAGCGCAGGTCGTTTGCCTCGGCCTCGGCGCAAGCCTGACTCTCGGTGCCGGCAGCGCCGAGACCCCACTGAGTGAACAGAGCCTGCAGCGCCGCATCGGCGCTGGTGGCGCCATCGGCCTCGAGCCGTGTCATCAGCGGTGACGGCGCGGTCGTCGGGTTCGATGGTGGGATGCCTTGCAATGGCGTGGCCGGGCGGGTCTCGACTATTGCGTTCGCTGCGTCCGGCGTTGCGGCCATCGTAAGTTCGAGCACGGCGTCGGGCTCTGCGTCTTGCCAGGTCGAAAAGCCCAGCAGCAGAATGGCAATCCCCGCCAGCGCCGCAGCCCAGGGCCACCAGCGTATGGCCCGCGACCGGCCGAAGACTTCGTTGGCCGCTTTGCCGACCAGCGCGGCTCCGACGTGGTGCTCGTCGCGAGCGTAGGCCGCCAGCAGGGACCGATCGGCGATAATGTTGATCAGGCGCGGCAGCCCGCGCGAAAGGCGATAGAGCTTGCGCACGGCGCGTTTGCTGAAGACCTCGGGACGGCCGCCGGCTACCTTCATTCGATGGCAAACGTAGAGAGCCGTATCCGCCGCGTCGAGCGGCTCGAGGTGGTAACGGCCGGTAATTCGCTGCGCAATCTGCCGCATCTCCGGGCGGCCGAGCAGCTCTCGCAGCTCGGGTTGACCGATCAGAATGATCTGCAGCAGCTTCTGCCGGTCGGTTTCCAGATTCGTCAGCAGGCGGACCTGCTCGAGCAGGGTCGGGCTCATCGTCTGTGCTTCATCCACGATCAACACGACGCGGCGGTTTTCCGCATGCAGAGCGAGCAGCCGTGCATTGAGCTTGTCGATCAGGGCGCTGGCGGTGTCGCGCTGCACGACGGGCACGTGGAGCTCGCCGCAAATCGCCTGCAGGAACTGCTTGGTGGAGAGCTGCGGGTTCAGGATCAGAGCGATCTCGGTTTTTTCGGGCAGCTGCCCGAGAAGACTGCGGATCAGTGTGGTCTTGCCCGTGCCGACCTCGCCCGTGAGCTGAATGAATCCGCCGCTCTCGGAAATACCGTAGACGAGATGCGCCTGAGCGTCCGCATGGCGCTGGCTCATATAGAGGTAACGGGGATCGGGGCTTATCGAAAACGGCTTTTCGTTAAGGCCGAAATGCTCTGCGTACATCGTTGCTGGCGTGATCGACCACAGTGTCCGACAGGCTAGCGCACCTCGATGGTGATGGGCTCGGACACAATCGGCGGATCGTGGGGAATGTGCCGTTCGTCTCCGAGCAGGAGCTGCAGCGTGTGCGTTCCCGGGGCGAGCTCGAGCTCGACTTCCGTCTGCCCGGCACCGAAATGCCGGTGGTTGGCATCGGAGGGAATCGGCAGGTCGAGATCGGGCAGCGGGGCATCGATCAGCAGATGATGATGGCCGGCCCCTTCGCGCTCGATGCCTGCGGGGACAACACCCGCACCCTTGAGACCGAACAGCACGCGGACGGGGTTTTCGACCGTCGCGCCGTCGGCTGGCGAGATGATGTAGGCCGAGGCGCCGGCCGGTGAGGGTCGGCGTTCGAGCCCGACGACCGTGGTCGCTGCGGGCGACTCGCTCTGCGCTTCAGGTACGGCCGGCGGTTCCGCGGTGTCGTCCTGGCTGCAGCCGGCGGCGGTAAGAACCAGGCCAAGAATGGTGATCAGGCGAATCGACATGCTGGAAGCCTCATAAGGCGAATCGGTTCCAGCCCACTCTAGCACAGGCCCACTCGGGACAATGTCAGGTGTCGCTTCCAGAGCGGAGCTCGTCGGGGGAGAAGTCGTCGACACCCGTGACTTCCATGACTTTCGCGTCGAAACGCCGGATCGCCTCGGCCTCGTCCGCGGACAGCACACCGAGTCGCTCGGCCTCGTCGATCTGGCCGGGCGTGTCATCGCTTTTTATTTCGCCGCGTCGGCGCGCATCAAAGACGCGCCGTTCCAGCGGCCTGATGTTGTCGGCCATCTCCAGGCATTCCTGCAGAGCCGCAAGGTGGTTGGTCGGCTCCGGCGTCAGGTAGGCGGCGCCGGCCAGCCGTGTTCTGGTCGGCGTCGGATTGATGATCGATTCGACGATCTTCAGGCCGAGCGAGTCCGCCGGCGACGAAAACGAGCGGCCGCGCGGAAAGATCACGATTCGCAGTAGAAATGCGACGAAGCGGTTAGGGAAGTTTCTGAGCAGCGAGTGCAGCTGCTCCTGTGCTCGATAGAGCAGCGTCCTGCAGGACCATTCCACCAGCGGCAGGTCGTCGACCGGCTCGCCCTGATCACGATAGTGCTTGAGCACCATCGAGGCGAGGTAGAGGTAGCTCAGCACGTCACCGAGACGGGCCGAAAGCAGTTCCTGTCGCTTCAGGGCCCCGCCGAGCGTCAGCATGGCCGCATCCGAAGCCAGAGCAAACGCGGCGCTGAAGCGCGAGATGTGCTGGTAGTAGCGACGCGTCGGGCCGGTAACGGGCACGTCGGTCAGCCGCGAGAAGGTCAGCGCCTGGACGAACGATCGCGCTGCGTTGCTGAGCAGGTAGCCGACGTGCCCGAACAACAGACGGTCGAAATCGGCGAGCCCCTGAGTCTCATCTTCGCTGCCGACGGCTTCGATCTCGAGCAGCACATAAGGGTGACAACGAATGGCCCCCTGACCGTAGATGATCAGGCTTCGAGTCAGAATGTTCGCGCCTTCCACGGTGATCGCGATTGGCGTCGATTGATAATTCCGGGCCAGATAATTCTTTGGCCCGAGCATGATGGCTTTGCCGCCCTGCACGTCCATCGCATCATTGGCGACGACCCGCGCCATTTCGGTCAGGTGGTACTTGAGGATGGCCGAGGGCACGGAGGGCTTCTCCCCCGCATTGAGCGCGGCGCAGGTCACGCGCGAGGCGGCCATCATGGCGTAGACATTGCCGGCCATGCGAGCCAGCGCCTCGGCGACGCCGTGGAATTTTCCGATCGGCAGCCCGAACTGCCGCCGGATTCTGGCGTAGGCGCCGGAAGCGTATACGGCGGATATCGCGCCACCGAGCGCGTTGCTCGGCAGGACGATACTGCGGCCCACAGCGAGCTGCTGCACGAGCATGCGCCAGCCGAGCCCGGCCATCTCCGGTCCGCCGATAATGCTGTCCAGCGGAACGAACACGTCTTTGCCGCGCGTCGGCCCGTTCTGGAACGGAATATTGATCGGGAAGTGGCGGCGACCGATTTCTATTCCCGGCAGCGAGGCCGGAATGAGTGCTGCGGTGATTCCGTACTCGTCCTGGTCGCCGATCAGATGATCCGGGTCGTAGAGCTTGAACGCGAGCCCGAGGACAGTGGCAACGGGCGCCAGCGTGATGTAACGCTTGTCCCAGTTGAGCCGGATTCCGACGACCTCCTCACCCTCGTATTCGCCGCGGCATACGACACCGGTATCGGTGATGGCCGTGGCATCAGAGCCCGCACGCGGTGATGTCAGCGCAAAGCAGGGAATCTCGTCGCCGCTCGCAAGGCCCGGCAGCCAGCGCTCCCGCTGTTCCTCGGTTCCGTAATGCAAGAGGAGCTCGGCCGGCCCGAGAGAGTTCGGCACGCCGAGTATCGATGCTGCCGTGGCGCTGCGCGTGCTCACTTTCTGCAGGATCATCGAACAGGCTAACGGCGAAAACTCGCGCCCTCCGTAACGCCTCGGAATGATCAGCGCAAAGAAGCCTTCGCGCTTCATGAATTCCCAGGTTTCCGGAGACAGATCCGCTCGCTCGTGGGTGATCTTCCAGTCGTCGAGCATACGGCAGAGCTCGTCCACCGGGCCGTCGAGGAATGCCTGCTCTTCGTCCGTAAGAGTCGGCGGCTCCAGCCGAAGCAGCTTCTGCCAGTCCGGATTACCGCTGAACAGCTCGCCCTCCCACCAGATAGTGCCGGCCTCGAGCGCATCACGCTCGGTGCTCGATATGCGCGGCAACATGGCGCGGAATTTCTCGAGAATCGGTCGGGAGACGAACTCCCGTCTGAGATCGATGAGATTGGCCAGAGCAATCGGGACGAAGCCGATCCACAGAATCAGCTTCCACCAGAACGGGCCGTCACCGATGAGCGTGTATACGACGAGTAACGCGGCGAGCAGCAGCGTTGCCGGCATCAGCGGTGTTCGGCGATAGGCCAGCGCTATCGGCAAACCGATCAGGACAGCCAGCCAGATCAAAGTGCTCATTGCATCGTTCCGTTCGCTCCGGGCATTCCGGGCCGCGGGCTACAACAGTTCGGCGACGCCGGCGCGCTCCTCGAGCAGCTCCTCATGACTCGCGCTCATACGGGCGCGACAATCGTCGCCGACCTCCAGACCCTCGACGATGGTGTAGCTGCCTTGCGCGCAGGTGACGGGGTAGGAGTAGACGACTCCCTCCTCGATTCCGTAGCTGCCGTCCGAGGCGACCGCCATGCTGACCCATTTGCCCGCCGGGCTGCCCAGGACCCAGTCATGGACATGGTCGATAGCCGCGGAGGCGGCGGACGCGGCCGATGACGCCCCGCGTGCCTTGATGATCGCGGCGCCGCGCTGCTGAACGGCCGGGATGAACTCATCCGTGTACCAGCCCGTCGTCACCTGACTCAGCGCCGGCTCGCCACGAACCGTTGCGTGCGCGAGATCCGGTACCTGTGTCGCCGAGTGGTTACCCCAGATGATGATTCCATCAACCTCACTGACATGGGCATCGGTCTTGGCCGCAAGCATCGCCATGGCGCGGTTATGGTCCAGCCGCGTCATCGCCGTGAAGTTTCTGTCGTCGATATCCGGCGCATTGCTGCGCGCGATCAGAGCGTTCGTATTGGCCGGGTTGCCGACTACCAGCACCTTGACATCGCGGCTCGCGGCTTCGTTGAGGGCCCGGCCCTGGACCGAGAATATCTCCGCGTTCGCCAGCAGCAGGTCCTTACGCTCCATGCCCGGGCCGCGCGGGCGGGCGCCCACGAGAAAGGCCGCATCGGCATCCCGAAAACCCTCCACCGGGTCGCTCGACGTGACGATGCCCTGCAGCGTGTCGAAGGCGCAATCGTCGAGCTCCATGGCAACGCCCGTCAGGGCGTCCATTGCGGGTGGTATCTCGAGCAGCTGCAGCACGACGGGCTGGTCGGGGCCGAACAGCTGTCCGGAAGCGATTCTGAATGCCAGTTGATAACCGATCTGGCCGGCGGCGCCGGTGATGGCGACACGCATGGGAGTTTTTGTCATGAGTTCAAGAGTTCGTGTCGAATATGAATGAAAGAAGGTGCTCGGAAAATTCTAGCATGCGGGGCGTCGGTCCCGCGGCCGGAAGCGCGGGCGGATCAGTATGCAGGGGCTGGGCCGAGCGGCTATCTGCCGATCTGCGCTGCCTGCCGGGCTGCGCGGAAGGCGTTGACCTGGTCGTTGAAGTCCGCGGCGACCTTGTCGACTTCCTCGCGAGCCGCCTCGATGCGCCTCGTCATGAGATAGAGATAGTCGGACGTCGAATCTTCCTCGTCCGCCGTCATCTCTTCGTTCTGGCAGGCTATGTATCGATCCATGGCCGCGACATAGGCCTGGACCTCGTTCTGAACGGCCAGAAGCTCTTCCTCGGTTGCCAATGTGCCATCGGGAATGGAAGCGACCAGAGCAGGCATTTCACAGGCTGCGAGCGCGGCCGGCGCCTCGAGGGCTGCGACGACAAAAAGGCACAATGCTGGAATCCTCATCACGACTTCCTCGCTGCCGGTTCAAGCGAACAGCGCCCGGTACCTTCCTTCTCCTTCGGCATCTGCAACCAGAAGGTCGCGAAACTCGTTGGCCGACATCGGGTCACCGAACAGATGACCCTGGACTATATCGCAACCATTGGCCCGCAGAAAATCGAGCTGCATCTCATTTTCCACCCCTTCGGCGACGACGTCGAGCTTGAGGTTTCTGGCCATCTGGATGATGGTCTTGACCAGGATCGAGTTGTCGCCGCCGTCTCCGAGCGCACTGACGAAGTAACGATCGATTTTCAGCGTGCTGATCGGAAACTGCTGCAGGGCACTGAGTGAGGAATAGCCAGTCCCGAAGTCGTCGATCGCCAGACGTACGCCCATTCCGTAGAGCGCATCGAGTAGTTGGACTGTGCGTCCGACGTCGTTCATGAGAGTCGACTCGGTGATTTCGAACTCGAAGCATGCCGGCGAGACTTTGTGCCGGTTGAAAGCAGCGCGGACGCGCTCGATGAAGCGCTGCTGCTGCAACTGACGCAGCGACAGGTTCACCGACACGCGACAAGGGGACGGCATGACGCGTTGCCAGACTCTGAAGTCGATGCATACGCGATCGAGGACCCACTCACCGAGCTTTACGATCAGGTTGCTTTCTTCTGCTATCGGGATGAAGTCCGTTGGCAGTACGACACCCCCATCCGGCAGGCTCCAGCGGACCAGCGCTTCTGCCCCGGTGATACGACCGTCGCTGAGACGGTACTTGGGCTGATAGACGAGAGTGAGCTCGTCGTTATTGAAGGCGCGCCGCAGCCTGCTCTTGAGCACCAGCCGCTCTTCGCTTGCTGCAGAGAAGTGCTCGTCGAAGAACTCTATGCGGTTGCCGCCCGCCTTCTTGGCCTGATACAGGGCGGCGTCCGCGTTGCGGATCAGATCGACGACGTTGTCGCCATCTCGCGGGTAAATCGCGGCGCCGATGCTCGTGGTCATGATGATCTCTTCATTGCCGACCTTGAACGGCCGACTCACGGCGCGCAGCAGCCGCCCACCGATGGTATAGACCTCGCTCACCAGCGACTCGAGCCCGGGGGATGTCTTGAGCAGAATGCAGAACTCGTCGCCTGCGAGCCGGCCGGGAACGGATTCCGGCGGCAAAACTTCGTAGATGCGCTGCGAAAATGTTTCGAGACTGGAATCCCCGGCGGCGTGCCCGAAAGAGTCGTTGATCTCCTTGAACCGGTCGACGTCGAGATAGAGGATGGCGATGTAGTGTTGGTCGCGCCGTGCTCGCGCAATCGCCTGCTGCAACTGATGCTGAAATTGCATCCGGTTGGCCATTTTGGTCAGCGCGTCGACCCTGGCCAGATAGCGAATGCGTTTTTCGACCTGTTTGCGCTCATCGATGTTCTGGGCGGCGTAGATCTGTGCCTGTATGCTGCCATCGTCGTCCCCGATCGCCGATCGGGTGTAGGAAACGGTGACGAGGCTGCCGTCGCTGCGCTGGATGAGGGCCTCCTGGGCGCGGGAGCCCTCCTGACGATTCACGCTGCGCCGGTCGTTGACGGTCAACAGCGAGTGGATGTCGATGCCGACCAGTGCCTCGGGGGGTTGACCGAGCAGCTCGCCCGCAGCGGGATTGGCTTCCTGAATCTTCCCTGCGGGCGTCGCGATGAAGATGGCTTCGTTCAGACTGCGGAACACCAGGTCCGGCCGATCGCTGGAGAGGTTGGTGGCAGCGAGCGGGCTGGATTGTGTTTCGTCCTGTTCGGTTTCGTCTGTGGTCAGCGGCGAGTTCCCACTCTTTTGCCCGAGCGCGGCCAGGGCGGGGATCAGCATCGGCATGGCAGCCAGGATCAGGACCACGGCCCAGATACGATCGACGGGCGTCGCCACGAGCCCGACTGCGGCGGCCAGGAGCAGACAGAGCCCCAGCGCCGCGAGCAATCCTCTCGGATATTTGGATCCTGGCTTCATTCTGCGAAACGACCCGTTGATTCGCTGGCGCCCGAGGCCGGGCGCAGGCGTTGTTATAATTATTGTTCTGTCGGATCGCACACTTGCCGCAGTTGGCTCGAGGATGAAAATCCGACGTTATCCCTGAGTCTACTAGATCTGACGCCGCGATGTTGTCTACGAGCCATTCCCCGGCCCCAAGCGAAGGCAGCAGCGGCAGCCGGGGAATCTTGTCCGAGTCCGATTTCAAACCCCCGGCCCTGCTCGGTAATCGGCATGTCCAGTCGATGATCTCCCAGCTGCCGTGGCGGCGGAGCCGGATTGCAGGCTCCGCGCGGGAGGTTCTCGACAGTGCGCGAGAGGAGGTTCTCGACTGCGGCGAGGGCGTTCGTCTGCAGGGCTTCATGAGCTCGAGGCCAGGCAGCCGCCGCGGCCTCGTCGTGCTCCTGCATGGCTGGGAGGGCTCGGCGGATTCATCGTACATGCTGTCTCAGGCGAGCCTCCTGCTGGCCGCCGGATTCTCGGTCTTCCGGTTGAATCTGCGCGACCATGGCGCCACCAAGTCGCTGAACGAGGGCCTGTTTCACTCGTGCCGGATCGACGAGGTCGTCGGCGCCG
>JASFSD010000014.1:0-15800 GCA_050114575.1 Gammaproteobacteria bacterium
TAAAAGGTCTCGGTCGGTAGCGCGGAATCGGGCCGAGGCAAGTAATTCTTCCGTTCCCACTCGACGTAGTACTCGGTTCCCATCCAAAGCCGCGTGTTCTCGTGGGCGACGATTGCGGCACGGCGCGCGGCAATCGCCTCGTTCGCGCCGGTGTTGTCGAGATGCCAGTGCGTGTTGAACAGGACGCGGATCGGCGCACCATCGAAAGCTTCATCGATGAACGCGAGCAGGAACTCGCTTTGCTCGGGAGCGCCGCTGTCGACGAGAGCGAGCCCGTCCGATGTCTCGAGAACGACCACGTTACTGCCCGCCCCCATGATCATCGACACGCGCTCGGTGACGCGCAGCAATCTCAGATCCTCGATCTGGGACCATGCCGTGAGCGGTACCAGGGCCCACAGCAGCGCTAACAGAATCAGGCTCGAACGGCTGCGCGGCTGCGTCGTGGATCTGTTTTCTTTCGCCGGGCTCACGGAGGTATCTGACCTCGAAAACTGATTCTCGTTCGCAATAATTATAGGAACCAGGGGCGGCGGCTGCGACCACGCCAATCTGCGCGGGGCGCACCGTTATATGATGTGGGCAGGCTCGTCGAGCTTGGAGACCAGCATGAGAGCGTTTCGAGCAGACATGTCACGCCGGCAACCTGTCGCAGTTCTCGAGCACGCACTGACGCGGACGCGAAGCCTGGCGGCAGTTGCCATGATCGCGATCGCCGGGCCAGCCATTCCCGTTGGAGACGCCCTGGGACAACCGCCGATTCCGAACTCTCTCGAGCCCTGGCGCGACTGGGTACTGGTCGGAGAGGAGTATCGCTCCTGCCCGGTATTGAACGGGCGCGAGACCGGACGCGAGATGAATCACGTCTGCGCCTGGCCGGGCAGGCTGATGGTGGATGTCGACGCCGATGGCGCGCAGTTCGTACAAGACTGGACGCTCCACACCGACAACTGGCTGCCGCTGCCGGGTGACAATCGAATCTGGCCCCAGGGTGTGACGGTCGACGAAACACTGCAGCCAGCCGTCCTGCGCGAAGGCCGTCCAACCGTTCGGGTGCCAGCCGGAGAGCACCGGATTGTCGGAACACTCGCCTGGCAGACTCGCCCGGCATCCATTCGCGTGCCCTCCGAAACGGGATTGGTTGCGCTCACCCTCGATGGCGCTACCGTCGAACAGCCCGAGCTCGACGGCGGCACGCTCTGGCTCGGGCTGCGCCCGGACCTCGTCGTCGAGGAAGACCGACTGACTATCGAAGTGTATCGACGATTGGCCGACGGGATCCCGATTCGGGTCGAGACCAGAATCGACCTCGACGTCTCGGGGCAGAGCCGCGAGGCCGAGCTCGACGGCCTGCTGCTGCCCGATTTCATCGGCGAATCGCTCGCATCGGATCTGCCGGCCGAGCTCGATCCCGATGGCACACTCCGCATGCAGATCCGTCCCGGTCGATGGAGCGCCACCCTGATTGCCCATCACCCGGAAATGGCGACGACGTTTGCGCGGTCACCGCTGGTCACGCCATGGCCGGCAGACGAGATCTGGAGCTTCGAAACCAACCCGGCACTGCGTGTTGCTGTCCTCGAAGGTGGCGTGCCGATCGACAGTCAGCGCGCCGGAGTGCCGTTCGAATGGGAGGACCTGCCGAGCTACGTCGTTGGCGCCGGCCAGGCGGTCGATCTCGTGGAACGCAGCCGCAATGATGCGAGCGACGCCAATCGGCTTCGCCTCGAACGCCTGATATGGCTCGACTTCGACGGCAGGGGGTTCACCACACAGGATCGCATCACCGGCAGCATGCGCAGCAGTTGGCGAATCGACACGGCGCCTCCCTACGCGATGACGATGGCCTCGGTCGATAACGACAACCTGCTGGTGACGGAAGGCCAGGTCGCCGGGACTCAGGGCGTCGAGGTTCGAGCACCGACCGTCGACGTCGTAGCCGTTACGCGGCTGGCATCGAGTGCGACACTTCCGGTCACAGGCTACACCGAGAGATTCGACGGCGTAACGACGACGATGTTTCTACCGCCGGGCTATCGCCTGGTTGCCGCGCCGGGTGCCGATCGCACCAGCCAGGTCTGGCTCGAACGGTGGCGACTGCTCGACATTTTCGTCGCGCTGATCATTGCCATCGCCGCTTGGCGACTGCTCGGGAATCTTGCCGGCGCCGTCGCCCTGATCACCATGGCCCTGATCTTTCACGAGCCATGGGCGCCGCACTATGCCTGGCTCAACCTGCTCTTGATCATCGCCCTGATTCGGGTTGTGCCCGAAGGGCGAATTCGCCTCTGGTGCCGCCGCTATCGGCACCTGAGTCTCGCCGCGCTGCTGCTGCTCCTGATTCCGTTCGCTGCGGTCGAGCTTCGTAACGTCGTGTTTCCGCAGCTGGAGCAGTCGTTCCTCGGCCGCGGCGTCGCATCGGGCCAGCTCGCGCGGGTGGCTGGCTTCAGCGCGGCGCAACCCGGGACACAGATCGATCAGCTCGCACGCGAACGCGCCGGCCAACGTGGTCTCGAAGCAGCGCGGGTCCCTGCCCCGGGCGCCGAGAGCGTCATCGTCACGGGCTCGCGGATGCCGTTTACGCCGAGCCGCTATCTGCCCGGCGCGCTCGTGCAGACGGGACCGGGCCTGCCGGACTGGGCATGGAATCGCTATGACCTCGATTTCAGCGGGCCGGTCGCGAGCGACGAGACGTTCACCGCGGTGATATTCGGGCCCTGGCTCGTCGGAATCTGGCGCATCGCGGGGGTTGCGGCGGCGCTGGCTTTCGCCTGGCTCCTGCTCAATGCCGACAAGCTCCGAGGTGGAACCGTCGGAACCAGACGATCTGCCGGAACCGCGGCGGCGGCCATCCTTTTGCTGGCACCGCAATTGTCCGAAGCGCAGCTGGCCGACTCGTTTCCGTCCCCGCAGCTGCTGAACGAGCTCAGGCAGCGGCTGACGGATCCTGCACCCTGCCACCCGGCCTGTGCCGAGCTCACGGCGGCACGTGTCGATGCGAACGCCACACGCCTGACGCTCGAGCTCGAGATGGCTGCCCAGGACTCGGTTGCTGTCCCCATTCCCGGACGAGCCGAAGGCTGGAGTGCGCAAGAGGTGACGGTCGACGGGCAGCGAGTGACGACACTGTATCGCAGCGACGATGGAACGGCCTGGATTCCGCTCGAGCCGGGCGTCCACCGTGTGACGCTCGATGGGCTGATCCCGATTACCAACAGCCTGACAATCTCGTTCCCGCTTGAGCCGCGGCGCATCGCCGTCGCGGCGCCGGGCTGGGACGTCGCAGGCGTCGCCGATGGCCGCCTGCCCTCACGCGCACTCGAGTTGATTCGACAGAGCCAGGCAGACGAGGACGGTGACGAGATCCAGACGACGGCTTTTCCCGCCTTCGTCCGCGTGACCCGCGCGCTGAACTTCGATATCGACTGGCGAATAGTGACGGTAGTCACACGAATCGCCCCGGCCGAGACGGCGTTTACCCTGCCCATCGATTTGTTGCCGAACGAATCGATTGTCACGGCCGATGTCGAAGTCGAGGGCAATCAGGCCGTCGCCGCTTTCGCGGCCGGGCAGGTCGAGGTGGTCTGGGAGTCGCGTCTGCCGATTGCCGCAGCGCTGACACTGACCGCGCCCGAGGCAGCACCCTGGGTCGAAAAATGGCAGCTTACGACACATCACGTCTGGCATGCCGAGTTCGGCGGCTTGCCGGCCACGCCGCCGCGCCGGTTTCCCGATGACTTCTATCGGCCGGAGTTTCTGCCCCGGCCAGGGGAATCGCTGGACATCACCTTCTCGCAGCCGGAGCCCGTGAGTGGCGATACCATCGCGATAGATGACGCCGTCTACACACGCAATATCGGCGAGCGTGCATCGAACGCGGTCCTGCGTTTTCGCTATCGCAGCACGCGCGCTGTCGAGCACCCGATCGACCTCCCGGCCGGTAGCGAGCTCGAGAGCGTATCCATCGACGGACTGTCCGTGCCACTCGAGCTCGACGGCACCGCGCTCTCGCTGCCGATCACCCCGGGCGAACATGAGATCGAGGTCCGCTGGCGCAACCTCGAGGGGATCGGCTTCAGTGCCGCTGCCGCCCCCGTGGACCTGGGCGTCGGCGCGAGCAACATCACCACGCGGCTCAATCTGCCGGGTGAGCGCTGGACCCTGTTCACCTACGGGCCGACCCTCGGTCCGGCCGTGCTCTACTGGGCCGAGCTCGCGGTATTCGTGCTGGCTGCGATCGTCCTGGGCAGAATCGCGCTGAGCCCGCTCAAGACCTACGAATGGCTGCTGCTAGGCCTTGGACTGTCCACTTTCTCGTGGCCCGTGCTCTTCCTGTTCGCAGCCTGGGCGTTTCTCATGAGCCTGCGAAACCGAAACAGCTTCGCCAGGTCCGCTCGTCTGTTCAATACGTGGCAGGTCATTCTCGCCCTGCTAACGCTCGGCATGCTCGCTGCATTGATCGGGTCGATCGAGAACGGCCTGCTCGGCTCTCCCAACATGCACATCGTCTCACCCGTGGAACGCGGCACGCTGAGCTGGTTCCTCGACCGCACCGACGGCTCGACGCCGGTCAGCGGCGCCGTGTCGGTGTCGCTGTGGTTCTACAAGGCGGCGATGCTGGCCTGGGCGCTCTGGCTGAGCTTCGCGCTGATCCGATGGCTGCGCTGGGCATGGACGGCGTTCAGCCACGACGGTGTCTGGCGCGGCAAAATCGCAACGGAAGTTGCGGACTGATCGCGGCGCCGGCCGAACGGCTCAGGCCCCCCAGGCACTATCGAACCGGCGCAAAAGGTCGTCATCGCGCTTTTCGACCGCAGCGCGCAGCCTCCGCGCGAGCTCGTCGTTGTGTCGGTAAATCGAAAGTATCTCGATCACTTCGCCGGCGACACCGCTGGACGCCGTGGCGGCGACCTCCAGCATCCAGTCGAACGCCTGCTCGCTGCGATGAAATGCCGCGGCACGGAGAAAGGCACGCGCAAGATCCGAAGAGACGAGCACACCCTCCCAGCCCATCTTAATGAGATCGATGGCGGCCGGAATTCGAGATTCGCCGAGCGCGAGCACGGCCGCCTCGACCACCGCCTCGTCTGCGGCATCGAGAAACCGGGCGACGAAGGCCGGCGACTCGTCGGGCTCGACCGTGAGCAAGCCGGCGAAGCAGTCGGCCAGAACCAGGGGGTCCTCGTCCCCCGTCAGGACCTTGAGCCTCAGCAGCTGCTCGGCCTCGCGCGGATTGCCGCAGGCGATGGCGCGCGCGGCCCCGGCGCGAACCGGCGGCTCACTATCAGTCAACAGCTCCGCAATCTCTACCAGCGCACGCGGATAACCCGATGCCACGAGCCCCATCGCGGCGCTCGAGCGCAGGTCCGCGGCCGTATCGACGGTACCGCCCCAGACCGGCTCCATCTGGCGATAACGGATCGCTTCGAGGTAGAAATGCACGTCGTCGCAATCGAGGTCGTACAGGGCTCGCGCGACGGCCTTTTTGGCCAGGCAACTCGGGTCTCGTTTGACGGTCTGGGAGAGAAACCGCGGATAAGCTTCCAGCAGGGCCGGCACGCAGTCATAGGCGAGACTGTCGCCCGCCAGCCGCGCGGCCCGGGCAACGACCCGGTAGTGCCGATCGCCGAGGGCCGCAACGAGGTGGGCCGCCAGCGTCTCGGTCGATGCACCCTCGGCGGCAGCCTCGAGCTCGGCGAGCTTGTCGTCGACGGTCTTGCGCGGCGGCACGTTCGACGCCGCGAATCAGTTCCGCGGCATCGGTCTCAGATAGTAGTTGAACGGCTGGCTGCCCATGGAGCCGGCCCACATGACGAGCATCTCCTCGAGCACGTGCGCGTATTCGAGCCCGCCGACGTCGTGTGCATCGAGACCCATCCCGCGAACGATCTCGGCGACCTTCGCCTTCGCCTCGGCATCGTCACCGGCAAGCATGATCGTGATCGGGCCGCCGGCCGTTTCGGGGTTTACCATCTGCACCCAGTTCAGCGTGTTGAACGCTTTGACCACGGTCGCGCCCGGGGCGGCAGCCTGAATCAGCGCCGCGTTCGAGCCTTTGCCCGGCACGCCGTGTGACATGCGCCCGCCTTCGCGCGAGACGACGTTGGTGGGATCGATGATGACCTTGCCGCTCAGATCGCCGAGGCCCTCGGTGATCTCGACGGCGGCCGTTCCGGGCACGGCGAGCAGCACCATGTCGGCGCCGACGACGGCCTGCTGCGGCGTCCTGGCCGACGCGTTGCCCGAAGTGCGTGCCACGAGCGCCTGGACGTCTTCGCGATTCGGCTCACGCGAGCCGTAAACGATTGTGTGCCCCTGGGCTGCGAACTCCGGGCCGAGGGCCGCACCGACGTTGCCCGTGCCGATGACGGCGATCGTCTCGGCCGCGCCGGTTCCGGCAATGATTGCGCCAAGGACGAGCAGCCCGAGTCGGCCAATCCAATGCGTGCGTGTTCTCATCGTGATTCCCCCTTTGGCTCGATGGTATCAGGCGAACCGGCGCGGTAGCCACACTCGCGATCGAGGCAGAGCGTCGGCGTCCTAATGCCGGCCGCCGACACGCCAATGTGCCAAATTCAGTGCCCGGTGCCATACTTGAAGTCCTGGTAGACGTTGCGGCTCAGGGGGAAACAACAATGACAGCACGCATCCTGCTACTGACCGTGGCGGGTCTCGGAACGGGCGCAGCCTTTGGCCAGACGGGCGCCCGCGCCGTGCCGGCCGAAACGC
Source organism: Gammaproteobacteria bacterium (assembly GCA_050114575.1). Lineage (GTDB taxonomy): Bacteria > Pseudomonadota > Gammaproteobacteria > Steroidobacterales > Rariloculaceae > DATCZB01. Next base: position 6,730 of record JASFSD010000014.1, read on the forward strand.
TGGCGGCAGCCTATGCCGATCCGGACTGGGAGGCGCCGCGGACTTCCTGGGGCGATCCGAGCCTCGAAGGCGTCTGGACCACGGACGACCTGCGCAGCGTACCGGTCAATCGTCCGGCTGACTTCGGCGAGCGCGAATTCCTGACTGCCGAGGAATTCGCCGAGCGGGCGGCACGCGACGAATCCGGCAGCGCAGTGGCTGCCGCAGGAGATTTTCTGCAGCACGAATACGGGGTGAGAACCTTCGGCTACACCTCGCTCGTCATCGACCCGCCCAACGGGCGCCTGCCGGAGTTGACCGAAGCCGGTCGTGCACTTGCGGCGACACGCAGTCGCGGCACTTTCGGCGCGGGCCCGTTCAACACGTTCGAGGACTTTTCTCTCTACGACCGGTGCATTTCCCGCGGTGCCGTCGGCTCGATTATGCCGGCGATATACGGAAACGGCGTGCGTATTGCACAAAGCCCCGACGCGATCGCAATCAACTACGAGATGATCCACGACACAAGGATCATCCGACTCGACGACCGCCCGCCGCTGAATTCCGAGATTCAGCAATGGGTCGGCGCAGCGCGCGGCTACTGGGACGGCGATACGCTCGTCGTCGAGTCCGGCAACTTCAATGACCGAACCAACCTCACCGGCGGGGCGCCCAATAGCGAGGCCCTGAAGCTGACGGAACGGTTGCGCCGCGTCGATCCGGAGATGGTCGAGTACATCGTGACCGTCGAGGACCCGGTCGCACTGACAGCGCCGTTCACGATGCGGCTCATGCTCACGACCCAACCGGGATACATGTTTCTCGAGTATTCGTGCCACGAGGGCAACGGTGCGGTGCCGAACTCACTGAGCGGTGAGCGCGTCTACGAGCGGCAAGTGGCCAAGGCTGCCGCGGCCGGGCTGCCGCCGCCGCGCCGCGCCGTCAATCACAACGAGATCCGCAACGGCGACGGCGTCGACATCACCGAGCCCTTCGACATCAACGCCGGAGAATAGAAAAAGGGGCCAGAGTTGAAGAAGGGGTCAGAGCCCTTTTGATAAAAGGGCTCTGACCCCTTATTCTCATTCGCAGCGGAAGTTAGCCGCGTCGTTGGTGTCGCCCGAGCCCGAGTAGACGGCGACCTGCGGGTGCGGGCACAGCGGACGCGACATCGAGCCGTCCGGCGTGCTCGCGACGATTCGATCCGGCGCATTGTCGTTCTCGACCCAGTCGACCAATGCGCTGACGAAATCGGCCTGCTCCGGACCCGGGCCGCCGCGGCAATGACCCATGCCCGGCATCATGTAAAGCCTCGAATACTCTGCCGTGAATTCCGTGCCGTTGCCGTTGGTCGCACGGTCGGCGAACGCGATGACCTCGTCGTAGTAATCGATCGTGCGCTGGGGCATCACCCCCGGATCGTTCCAGCCGTGGTAGATGATGAGCTTGCCGCCGAAGTCCTTGAAGTCGCGCAGATCCGGATCGACGGCATTCAGCACGTGAGCCAGCTTCGCATCGATGAGCGTCACGTCCTTGTCGTAGTCGAACGTGCGCCAGTCCCAGTCGTCATTCTCGTAGGCCATTCCGCCGAAAAGGGCAACATCGATATTGAACGGCGTTCGGCCGTTCATGATCAACGCCCAGCCGGGGTTACCCGGTGCGGCGCGCTCACTCCCCGGCTCGAGGCCAGGATAGATCAGCTCGCCCGTACGAGGGTTGACTGCCCCTGCATAGATCTTCTCGAGTGCCGCGACCTTGGGCTCGGCCAGGCAGGAGCCGCTGGAGCGTCCGCGGCAGACGAGCTCGCGCGGATTGAAATTGCAGGCACTCGGATCGGTCAGGATGCCGTCCTCGACACCATCGTTCGCATCGCACTGCGCGAGCACGGCATCTGTCACGAGATTCAGGTCATCCGGCGTCAACGCCGCGCCGGGCTCGGTCAGCGTCGCATGCGCCGTCCAGAGCTGGCCCATATGCAGCCGCGTGAACGTGTTGACCGGAGCGCCCGAAATGATGCCGTCGTAGTCGTCGGGATAGCGCTGGGCCTCCATCAGGCCCTGCCGGCCACCCGTCGAGCACCCGTTGAAGTAGGAATACTCCGGGCCCGTGCCGTAGTAAGCATCGATGATCGCCTTGGCCTTGACCGTCATCTCGTGAATCGCGCGATGGCCGTAGTCTTCGCGGCGCTGCGGATCCTTGAGCCAGAGTGAATCATTGGCGCGGTGCCCGGTATCGGTCGAGGCCGACGCGAAACCCGCATTGACGGCCGTCGCCATCGCACTGTGGCTGATGCTGCCGGCCAGACCGCCGCCGCCTACCGCCTGCAGGCGCCCGTTGTAATTCTCGGGCAGCCAGACTTCGAAACGAATCGCAGGATTGATCGTGCCGGCAACGCGGCAGATCGATGGAATCTGCATCGGCCGGCCGAAACCGGCGGAGAAAGTGCCGCTGCGCTCTTCCGCCGTCGTGATCAGCGTGCCCGGCAGGCGCAGCAGCGCAAGATCACGGCATTCCATGGCCGCCTGCGCAGCCGGCGTCGCGGTGAATGCGGCGACCGCGGTAAAGACGACCGCAATCCAGTTCCATCGTTTAGTCATTTGCCGAAGCCCCCTCGTCTGTGCTGTTCAATCCGCTGGTCAAAATAACGCCATTGTCGCGCTCATACTGATCCCAAAGCGCCACCATGTGCGCAAACTGCTCGGGCTCCGTTCCCTTGAGATCGAATTGCTCGGCCGGGTCGTCTGCCAGATTGAACAGCGCCCAGCCGCGCTCGCCGTCCGGCGCGGTTGCATCCCAGGTAATCTTCCAGTCGCCCTGGCGAATCGCCCGGTGACCGTAGAGCTCCCAGCCGATCATGTATTCCTCGTCATCGACTTGCCCGGTTGCGGTGAACTCCGGTATCAGCGACCGGCCCTGAAGCGCGTGAATCGGTTGGCCGCGGTAGGACGTTCCAGGGTGTTCCGTGCCGGCAAGCTCGAGGAACGTCGGCAACACATCCATGGCCGAGCCGATGATGTCGTTGCGTGTCCCTGCGGGCACCCTGCCCGGGAAATTGACCAAGGCGGGCACTCGAACCCCGCCCTCGAAGGCCGAGAACTTCTGGCGCCGGAACGGTGCGGCGCCGGCCCAGGCCCAGTTCCGACCATACAGAACATATGAATCGCCCGCGCCGAGATTCTCGAACGAGTTATCGCAGCACCTGTCGGCCCAGTTCTGGAACCGGCTGATCTCCCAGCCCTCGGCGCCGTTATCGGACATGAACAGAATGAACGTGTTGTCGAGCTCGCCGATCGAGTCGAGATAGTCGACAAACTCGCCAATGTAGCGATCGAGATCACTGACCATGGCGGCATAGATCTCCATATAGCGCGCCCGTCTGCGACGCTCCTCAGCGTCGATCTCGTCCCAGCGCGGCTCGCCGTCCGGCGGACCCTCGGCAGCGAAGTCTTCGGAAATCAACCCGAGCTCTTTGGCCCGCTCGAGCCTCCGCGCGTGCAGCACGTCATAGCCCTCGTCGTACCAGCCTTCGAACTTTTCGATCGACTCGGCCGGCGCCTGCAGCGGCCAGTGCGGAGCGGTATAGGCGAGCCAGGCGAAAAACGGCTGGCCGTCGCCGCGGTTGCTTTCGATGTAGTCGATCATCTGGTTCGTGTAGAACTCGGTCGAGTAGAAATCGTCGCCGACGTTGACGACGTCTCTGTAATCATCGACGCGGTACGGCGCGAGCCCGGGACCGCCCCACGACAGGCTGCCGAGGTGGGCCGCGCCGCTCAGCGAAACGAAGGAACGCTCGAAGCCTCTGGCATGCGGGCTCGTCTCGATGGTATTGCCGAGATGCCACTTACCGGTCATGTAGGTGTGATAGCCCGCATCCTTGAGCAGATCGGCCATGCTCGCGACGCGAAAATTGAGGTGGCCCTCGTAGCCGGGGGCACCTGCCTGAGGCCCCTGCCGGGGCGCGCCCATGACCGCGAGGCCGGCAACGTGCGCATCGGTCCCCGACATCAGCATCGCCCGCGTCGGCGAGCAGCTCTGATTGGCGTAGAACTGCGTCAGCATCATGCCGCCGGCGGCCAGCGCGTCGAGATTCGGCGTCGGGATCTCGCCGCCGAAGGCACCGATGTCGGACCAGCCGAGGTCGTCGGCGACGATCAGAACGAGATTGGGTCGGCGTTGCGCTTCTGCGGTAGTCTCGGGCGCGGCCTCGGCTGGTGGCATCTGACCACCCGACCCGGCACTCGCATCAGGTTCACCGCTCCCGCACGCCCCAAGACCGAGCGCAAAGGCCAGTAACAAACCGCCTGAACGAAAGTGTCCGCCGAACGGAATTGGTCGTGGCATTCTCGTTTTCCCCCTGAAACGCGCACGTGCCGAACAGCATCGATTATAGACACGTCCCCCGGTGTCTGCGCGCGGTCACGGGCAGGGGGACCTCAGCGTACCGTGTGATAGAAGCGGATGAATGCGTTCATCACCGTCGCGTCGGCCGTGCCCAGACTGAACAACTGCGACATGTGGTTATACCCCTGCATCTGCTCGTGCCCGGGGCAGCCGTCGAGCTTGTCGCAGAGCTGCCGATGGAGCCTCGCCATACCGGTTTCGACATCCAGCGGATCGAATTCGGCGCTCCACAGCGCGAGCGGCACACGCTCGCCGCCATAGGCGTCGATCAGGTCGGCAAGATGCTGCGCGCCGTCGCCGAAAAATCCCGAGCTCAGGACTGCGGCCGCGATACCCGGGCCCGATTCAGGCTGCGCGCCCTCGTCGAAGAGATACGCGGCGGCATGCGACGCGCCTTCGGAATGAGCCACCACGACAATGGTCTCGGGATCACCACCGTAACGGGCAATGCTATGTTTGAGCCATTCGACGACGAGCCGCAGATCTTCTGCGCCCGACGATTCGCTTTCCGCCTCACCAGTGCGGTAATTCATGAGAACACCGAGCCCCCCGGCCGTGGCCGCGAGGCGGCCGGCGTGAGTGAGCAGCAAGCCTTCGCTGCCGGGGAGCCTCCAATCGGGGGCACCGAGGCCGTTGCCATGAATGAAAACGAACACCGGCCCGGGCTCGCTGAAGCCCTGCTCCGGCCGGAACAGGGTCAGCGTCTGTTGCTCGCCGGGCCCGTAGCGAAACGCCTCCGGCTCGAGCAAACCGGGCCATCCGAGGCCGCGATGCACCTCGGTATAGAGCGAGACAGTCTCGGCGAAGACATCGGCATCCCAGCGGCGTCCCATCGCCGCGGCGCCGTCGCGAGCGCGTGTCGCCGCTTCCGCTCCGGCGTCGCCCTGGACCGCCGGGGCAGTGCCGTGCACCTGCCCGTGCAGCTGCTCGAGCAGCGGGCGGGCATGAGGCCGATGCAGGAGAATCGCGGTACCCGCCAGCAGAACGAGCACTGCGCCCGCGGCCAGAATGATTTTGCCCCTCACTTTCATTTCTCACCTCGACGTCCCTGCAAGCCAGTCAGAGTATTTTCGGGATTGTCGAAAATAAGTCTATAATCTTTGACATGATGCATAGATTATTTGACACCAAATATGAAATTTCATACTTTTGGTCGAAATTCAGTGTCGTCCGAACGAGCAGAACATGTCATTCAGAGAAAAACGCGCCTGGGTCACGTTGATCACACTCATCGGTGTTGTGATCCTGTTCTTCCTGCACATCCCGCCGCAGCGGATGCTCGCGCCGCCGCAGGACTGGTGGGTCCTGCACGTGCTCATGCTGATGATCGCGACGTTCATCACGATCGAGCTCATCGCTTACATCGTCATGCGAATTCGTTCGCCGCGAGATGCCAGAACACCCAAAGACGAACGCGAGCAGCTGATCGAGCTCAAGAGCCTTGCCATGGCGTTCTACGTGTTTGCCATCCTGAGCCTCGGGGGAATATTCGTAACGCTGCATGCCGCCGCGAATGAAGTCGGAATCGGCTTCGTCGTGCTCCTGTCGTTCGTGATTGCCGAGATCGTCAACTACGGGATGCGGATCTTCTTCTACCGGCGCGGCTTCTAGGATGGGTACTACGCAGATAGAAAACTGCATACGCAAGCTCCGGTTCGAGCACGACGAGATGACGCAGCAGGACCTCGCGGAGCGTGTCGGAGTGACCCGGCAGACCATCAACGCCATCGAGCTCGGCAAGTACTCGCCGTCGCTCGAGGTGGCATTCCGGATCGCCCGGGTCTTCGGCGAGCCCCTCGAGACCGTGTTCACCTACCCGCCGGGCGAGGCGCGTTAAAGAGGGGTCAGAGCCCTTTTCGGAGAAAAGGGCTCTGACCCCTCTTCAATTTTCAGGCGTAATCATCGGCGAGCTCGTCGCGGAGGCGCTCGAGCAGAGCCTGGGTCAGGCGAATTCCCTCGACGTCACCGGGACTCATGCCCTCCCACTCGACGCCGACATGGCCTCGGTACCCCGCATCGAGCACGATGCGCAGCATGCGCTCGTAATCGATCGTGGTCTCGTTGCCTGCCGAGTCGAAGCCGTAACTCTTGGCGCTGACACCCTTGGCGAACGGCATCAGCTGTTCGACGCCGAGATAGCGATCGTATTCTTCCGGCGGCTGGCGCGTGATGAAGAAATTGCCGAAATCAGGCAACGTTCCGCAATTGGGCAGGCCGACGCCCGAAATGACTTCGGTGAGCCACTGGCCGTTGCTCGACAGCCCTCCGTGGTTCTCGACGATGACGTTCAGACCGTGCTCGGCGCCAAACTCACTCAGCCGGCGCAGACCATCCGTCGCGAACGCGCGCTGCTCCTCCCAGCTGCCGGCAGATCCGGCATTGACCCGTATCGAATGACAGCCGAGGTACTCGGCCGCCTCGACCCATTTGTAATGATTTTCGACGGCCGTGGTCCGGGCGGCGTCGTCCGGGTCGCCGAGATTGCCCTCTCGGTCGCACATGATCAGCAGACTGCGCACGCCATTGTCGTCACAGCGCGCCTTCAACTGGGAAAGCCACTGGCGATCGCGCGCCTTGTCCATGAAGAACTGGTTGACGTACTCGACGGCGTCGATGCCGAAAGTGTCCTTGGTGAACACCGGAAAATCGAGCGCATCGAGATCGCCGCCGAACAGGCGGCGGTTGAGCGACCACTGGGCAAGGGAAATCGAGAATAGCGGCTGTTGCGCGCGGCTCAAGCATCCGGCCAGAGGGAGCGTTCCGGCTGCGACGCCTGCCGCGGCCGTGGACCCGATGAATCTGCGTCGACTTGTTTTCATAGTTCTTCCTTACCCGGAGCACGTTGTGCGCCATTGTCTCGCAATCGATTCGGCCCGTCTTCGGTGCGTCGGTTATTCGGCCCGCCGGCCCGGTTGACTCGAGTCCGGCACCGGAAGGCCCTGCTCGGTCATGTAGCGCCGGAGCAGCGCGGCTGCCTCGGGGTATCTCTTCAAAACGGCGGGCGTGTATTCGAGACCATCCGCCGCCGTGACCGGCATCCAGCCGAAGGTATTGACGGCGTCGAGCTTCGCGCCGCGCTCGACGAGAAACTCGATGACCGGGAGCGCGCCGCCGCGATAGACCGCGCCGTGCAGCGCCGTGTCACCCTCCGCGTTCACGGCGTTGACATCACCGCCGCCAACTTCGAAAGCCAGCTTTACGGCAGCCAGCGCTTCCTCGTGCGATCCGGGATTCTCACCTGGCGCCCAGATGCCGACCCCGGCCGCAGCCATCAGTGCCGTGGTGCCGTTCTCGGTGGTGATGGCAGGATCAGCCCCGAGCTCCAGCAGCACGCGCATCAGCGGCAGATCGCAGGACTTGGCCGCCAGCAGAAAGGCCGTGGCGCCGATCCGGTCGAGCTTGTTCCGATTGCCGTCCTTCGGCTCCTGATGCTGGCGCGCGTCGATGTCGCCGCCGTGCTCGACGAGCTTGCGTACCAGGTCGAGGCTGTCAAGGTTGCCGGTCTGATAGGGCCCCGGAAGATTGAATCCCATGTTCCAGCGCCGCGACCATGCCACCTGGTGCAGGGCCGTCCAGCCCTGGTCGTCGGCGTTCGGATCGGCGCCATAGTCGAGCAAGTCGCTCGCGAGCTCATAGTGCGCGTTGGTCACGGCGAGCACGAGCAGGCTCGTGCCGTCGATCATGGTTTCGTCGACGTCGGCGCCGGCATCGAGCAACGCACGGGTCGAATCGATAGCGCCGGCGCGAACAGCAAACTTGATTGCGCTGTACTCACCGCCAGCGCTCGTGGCGTCCCGATCGGCACCCGCCTGCAGCAGGCGCGTCACGGCATCGGCGTTATTCTCGGCCGCGGCCCACATCAGTGCCGTCTGAGCCTTCCAGCCTTCGCGCGCGTTGACGTCGGCGCCCGCCTCTACCAGCGCATCGATCGTCGCGATGTCCCCGGCGCGCGCGGCCGTCATCAGTGCCGTCTCGCCCTCGGGTAAAGCCGTGTTCGGATCGACACCGTGGTCGAGCAACTGCGACACGATGTCGGCATTGCCGTTCAGCGCCGCAAGGTAGATTGGGCTTACGCCGTAACGATTCTCCGCGGCAGCGTCGGCGCCGGCATCGAGCAGCCGGCCGACGAGCGCCGCATCATCGAGCTCGACGGCGTAGTGCAGCACGGTGGTCCCATCCGCCTCATCGGCACCCGCGTCGCCGGACCCGGACTCGAGCAGCCTCAATGCCTCGCTGCTGTGGCCGGCCTTTACGGCGTCGAGCAGAGCAGCCGGGCGGGCCAGCGGCGTGGCGCCAAGGGCGACGCCAGCGACGAGCCCGATTGCGAGAGTCCTGAGCACCTGCTTCAGACCGGCAGACGGCCGGTCGAGTCACCCAGGGATTCGACCTCGACGCCCACCTTGTCGAGCATGGACAGGAGCAGATTCGTCATCGGCGTGTCCTCGGGGAACACCAGGTGCCGTCCGCCCTGATGCATCGCGCGGTCGCCGCCGATCATGGTCAGCGGCAGATTGAAGTGCGCATGCAGGTTCGGGTTCGACAGACTCGCGCCGTACAGGAACAGCGTATTGTCGAGCAGGCTGCCGCCGTCTTCCGGCGTCGAGTCGAGCTTGTCGAGATACCACTTGAACAGATCCGTCTGGTAGGTGTTCAGTCGGGCGAGCTTCTCGAGCTGCTCGGGACGGTCCTGA
>JASFSD010000015.1:0-15251 GCA_050114575.1 Gammaproteobacteria bacterium
AGGCTCGATGGGCAACGACAGCCGGCTCGCCTGCCTGTCCGATCAGCCGCGCATGATCTACGACTATTTCAAGCAGCTGTTTGCCCAGGTGACGAACCCGCCGATCGACTCGATTCGCGAAGAAATCATCATGTCGCTCGAGTGCTATATCGGCCCAGAGGGCAATCTGCTCGACTCGACTGCCGAGCATGCGCACCGGCTCAGAATGCGGCACCCGATTCTGACCAACGGCGAAATCGAGGCGATCAAGACGATGGATCATCGCGGCTGGAAGTCGCGAACCATCGACATCTGCTTCGACCGAAACTCAGGCCCGGGCGCACTCGTTGCAACGCTCGACCGGATCTGCGGTGAAGCCGAGGCGGCGATCGACGAGGGCTTCACGATCGTCGTGCTGTCCGATCGTGGAATCGGGCCCGATCGCGTTCCGCTCAGCGCGCTCCTTGCCTGCGGTGCCGTGCATCACCACCTCGTGGCCCGCGCCAAGCGGACCCGTATCGGCATCGTGCTCGAGACGGGCGAGGCACGTGAAGTGCATCATCACTGCCTGCTCGTCGGCTACGGCGCCGACGCCATCAACCCCTATCTCGCCTTCGAGGCGCTCTGGCAGGCGCGAGAGGACGGGCTCGTCGAAGCGGATACCCGCCTGGTTGCGAGCTACCGTCAGGGGGTCGCCAAGGGCATGCTCAAGGTCATGGCGAAGATGGGTATCTCGACGCTGCAGTCCTACAAGGGTGCGCAGATCTTCGAGGCACTCGGGTTGGCGAGCGAGGTCGTGAACAAATGCTTCGCGGGCACGGTCAGCCGGCTGCAGGGCGTCGACTTCGACATTCTGCAGCAGGAGGCGCTCAGACGACATGCCATCGGCTTCCCCGAGGAGGCCGGAACACAGCTGAAGGCACTGCCGAACCCGGGCGAGTTCCACTGGCGCAGCGCCGGTGAACGCCACGCCTGGGAACCGCAGTCGATCTTCTCACTGCAGGTCGCCGCAAGAAGGAACGACGCGAGCGCCTACGACCAGTTTTCCGCGACGATCAACAAGGAGGCACGAGAGAGCTGCACCCTGCGCGGCCTGCTCGACTTCAAGCAGCGCGACGCGATCGAGCTCGACGAGGTCGAGCCCGCCAGCGAGATCGTCAAGCGCTTCTGCACCGGCGCCATGAGCTTCGGCTCGATCTCTCAGGAATCTCACGAAGCGCTGGCGATTGCCATGAACCGTCTCGGCGGCAAGAGCAATACCGGCGAAGGCGGCGAGGACCCGGCACGATTCCAGCCGTCCCCCGACGGCACGTCGCGGCGCTCGGCGATCAAGCAGATTGCCTCGGGCCGGTTCGGTGTCACGGCACTCTACCTCGCCAACGCCGACGAGTTGCAGATCAAAATGGCGCAGGGCGCGAAGCCCGGCGAAGGTGGCGAGCTGCCCGGCAAGAAAGTCGATGAAGTCATCGCGAGCATCCGGTATTCGACTCCGGGTGTCGGCCTCATCAGCCCGCCGCCGCACCACGACATCTACTCGATCGAGGATCTGGCGCAGCTGATTCACGATCTCAAGAATTCGAATCCCAAGGCCAGAGTCTCGGTCAAGCTCGTATCGGAAGTCGGTGTCGGCACCATCGCGAGCGGTGTCGTCAAGGCACATGCCGACCATGTTCTGATCTCCGGCGATTCAGGCGGTACCGGCGCGTCGCCGCTGACGAGCATCAAGCACGCCGGCCTGCCGTGGGAGCTCGGCATCGCCGAGACCCATCAGACTCTCGTCATGAACGACCTCCGGAGCCGCGCGGTCCTGCAGACCGACGGCGGCCTCAAGACCGGCCGCGACGTCGTCATTGCGGCACTGCTCGGCGCCGAAGAGATGGGCTTCTCCACGGCGCCGCTCGTCGCCATGGGCTGCATCATGATGCGCAAGTGCCATCTGAACACCTGCCCCGTCGGCATCGCCACGCAGGACCCGGTTCTGCGCGAGAAGTTCACCGGGCAGCCCGAGCATGTCGTCAACTACCTGTTCATGGTCGCCGAGGAAGCGCGCCGGATCATGGCCAGCCTCGGGTTCCGGCGGATCACGGACATGATCGGCCGGACCGACGTGCTCGAGCCTGTGAAAGCGATCGATCACTGGAAGGCATCGGGTCTGGACCTTTCGCCGATATTGGAGCCGGCGAGAAAGCCGCACGAAAACGCCGACGTCTATTGCACGCGCGAGCAGGATCATGGTCTCAATCTCGCACTCGACAACCGGCTCATCACCCTCGCCCAGAAGACGCTCAACGACGGCAACGAGCGGACCGAGATCGAGCTGCCCATCGTCAACACCAACCGCACCGTCGGCACAATGCTCAGTAACGCCGTCGTCAACCGTTTCGGCGAGCGCGGGCTCAAGCACGATACGATCCATATCCGCTTCAAAGGCTCGGCTGGACAGAGCTTCGGTGCGTTTCTGGCGCGGGGGATTACGCTCGAGCTCGAGGGCGACAGCAACGACTACGTCGGCAAGGGGCTCTCGGGCGGGCAGATCATCATCTATCCGCCGCGTGAAAGCACGTTCAAGGCGGAAGAGAACATTCTGATCGGCAACGTCGCCCTCTATGGTGCGACCGGCGGCCGGGCCTTCTTCCGTGGCATTAGCGCCGAGAGATTCTGCGTTCGAAACTCAGGCGCAAGAGCCGTCATAGAAGGTGTCGGCGACCACGGCTGTGAATACATGACGGGCGGCCGCGTGGTGATTCTCGGTCCGACGGGCCGCAACTTCGCGGCCGGCATGTCGGGCGGTGTCGCCTACATCTGGGATCCCGAGAATCGATTCGCCGAACGCTGCAACATGGGTACCGTCGATCTGGAGTCGGTCGAGGAAGACGACGATATTGCCGAGCTGCTCGAGCTTGTCGAGCATCATCGTGAGCTCACTGGATCGCCCGTTGCTCAGGAAGTACTCGAGCGATGGCCGCAGGTCCTGCGTGAGTTCGTCAAAGTCATGCCGGTCGATTACAAGCGCGTCCTTCAGGAGCGCCGGCGTCACGACGAGGAGATGGAGTCCGTCGTTCAAGACGACACGACGACGACCCTGAAAACGCTTCAGGTCCAGCAGCAGGTATAGCGATGGGAAAGCCGACCGGATTCAAGGAATTCACGCGCAAGCCCGTGCCCTATCGCGATGCAGCCGAAAGGATCGGTGACTTCGACGAGATCTATACGGAGCCGCTCGACGCGAGGTTGACCGAGCAGGCCGCCCGCTGCATGGACTGCGGCGTGCCGTTCTGCCAGTCGAACGACGGTTGCCCGATCGACAACCTGATTCCCGAGTGGAACGACCTGGTTTACAACGGCCGCTGGAAGGATGCGCTCGACCGTCTGCACAAGACCAACAACTTTCCCGAGTTCACCGGCCGCGCCTGCCCGGCTCCCTGCGAGGGTGCCTGCGTGCTCGGCATCACCGATCCCGCGGTCACGATAAAGAACATCGAGAACGCAATCATCGACCGCGGCTTCGCCGAAGGCTGGGTCCGACCGCACGCGGCGGCACCGGCTACGGGCAAGCGCATCGCGGTCGTCGGCTCGGGCCCTGCGGGCCTCGCCGCGGCGGACCAGCTGGTCAAGGTCGGCCATGGCGTGACGGTTTTCGAACGCGAAGACCGGATCGGCGGGCTCCTGATGTACGGCATCCCTAACATGAAGCTCGACAAGGCCGTCGTCGATCGCCGCATCGAGCTCATGCGTCAATCGGGCGTCGAGTTCGTCACCGGCGCCGATGTAGGCCGGAGTGTCGACCCGTCCCGTCTGCGGCAGGACTTCGATGCGCTCTTGCTCGCGACCGGTGCGACGCGACCTCGCGACCTGGAAATCCCGGGGCGCGATCTCGACGGCGTGCATTTCGCGATGGAGTACCTCACCGAAAACACGCGGAGCCTGCTCGACGGTAAACGCAGCGAGAGCTTCATCGATGCCAGCGGCAAGAATGTCATCGTAATCGGCGGCGGTGACACCGGCGCGGATTGCATCGGCACGGCGCTGCGGCAGGGCTGCAGCAACCTCTTGAATTTCGAGCTGCTCGACGAGCCCCCGGCCGATCGGGCCGCCGACAACCCGTGGCCGCTGTGGCCGAAGATCCTGCGCACGGACTATGCGCACGAGGAAGCCATCGCCCGCGACCACTGTGATCCACGCAGCTACGCGATACTCTCCGAGCACTTCAACGACGCGGGCAACGGCAGGGTCGGCAGCGTGACCGCCGGCAGAATTCGCTGGGCTGTCGAGGGCGGCCGCCCTCGGATGAGCAAGATCGAAGGCAGCGAGCAGACTTTCGATGCCGACCTCGTTCTGCTCGCGATGGGCTTTCTCGGGCCCGAAGCGTATCTGGCGGAAGCGCTCGGGCTCGAACTCGATGCGCGTTCGAACTATCGGGCCGAGCACGGCAGCTTCGAAACCTCGGAGCCCGGCGTTTTCGCCGCCGGTGATTGCCGCCGTGGCCAGTCGCTCGTCGTCTGGGCGATCAACGAGGGCCGGGGCGCGGCACGATCGATCGACGTCTCCCTGCGCGGCGCGAGCAGCCTGCCCGCACCCAAGATCACGATGGGTCTCGCCGTTCGTTGACCGGACACCCGACTGGCTGACTCCGGGATTTAAACCATGCGAATCGTTCCACCCAGGCATCCTGTCGCCGAGCGGCACGCGGTCCTGGACCGGCCGATGACGCCACCTTTTCCCGAAGGGTCTCGATCGGTTCTGTTCGGACTGGGCTGTTTCTGGGGTGCCGAGCGTGCATTCTGGCAGCAGCGGGACGTATACGTCACCGCAGTCGGTTATGCCGGCGGGCATTCCGCCGACCCGACTTACCACGAAGTCTGCAGCGGCACTACGGGTCATGCCGAAGTCGTGCTCGTGGTATTCGAGGGCGGCGACGACATCCTGAACCGCCTGCTCGATGTGTTCTGGGAAGCGCACGACCCGACCCAGGGCATGCGCCAGGGAAACGATGTCGGCACCCAGTATCGATCAGCGATATTCGTCGCGAGCGAGGCCGAGCGTGAGCTCGCCGAAGCAAGCCGGGATCGCTACCAGCAGGCGCTGTCCCGCGCCGGCTTCGGGCCGATAACGACCGAGATCGGCAACGGCAGAGATTTCTACTACGCCGAGGATTACCACCAGCAGTACCTGGCCAAGAACCCGGCAGGCTACTGCGGGCTAGGCGGTACCGGAATCGCTGCGCGGTAGTACGACGCCGATCCGCACACCGGAGCCATCGGCGAGATTTTCGGCTTCGACGTGGCCGCGATGAAACTCGGCGACCAGCATGACGATATAAAGGCCGAGCCCCAGGTGCGGCTTGTCGTTGCCGCCCTTGCGGACGGAAACCAGTGAATCGAACAGCTGATGCCGCATGGCTTCGGGTAACTGAGGCCCGCGATTGATGACGAACAGCAGCACGCGATCCGTCTCGGCAGTCAGGCAGACCTCGATCTCGGAGCCTGAGTCCGCAAATCCCACCGCATTGTCGACGAGCTTGTCGAGCAACTGCTCGATGAGCTCGGCCGAGCCCGCTATCGAGACCGGCTCCTCCGGCAGCCGCGTGACGAATGCCTGTCCAGGGTAGACGTCGGCATAGGCGTCTACGCAGGAAGCGACGACAGCACCGAGGTCGAAGTGCTCATACGCGGTGTCGGTGATCGCCTGCTCGACGCGGGTCGCCGCAGTCATCGCCTGCAGTATGGATTCGAGCCTCTCGGACCCGTGACGGAGCCGCTGCAGATAATCCCTGCCCGGCCGCGCCTTCAGTTCGTGCTCGAGATTGTCGAGCGACGTTGCGACGATCGCCAGCGGCGTTCTGAGCTCGTGGCTCAGCTTGCTCTTGAGACTCTGCAGATAATCCGTGTAATCACGCAGCCGACCGAGCAGGTCGGCGAAGGATCGCGAGAGGTCGCCGATCTCATCCCGCCCTCGCGTTCCCGGCAGCCGCGTATTGATCTCGCCCTTCGGCCCCAGCGCCGATTCGACCGCATGTGCGAGCCGGCCGATCCGGAACGAGAGCAGGCTCGCATAAGCGAGGAGACCCGCGGCGGTGACCAGAATAATGATCACGGTCGTCGTCATGAGGCGCATCATCGCCTGATTGGCGAGCGTCAGAATCGGATCGCTGGCCTGCTCTAGCAGCACGGCACCGAGACCCGGCGCATCCCGATCGATGGGCACGGCCGCAACCACGATCGCGCTTGCTTCTGCGCCGCGACGATACCAGGCGGTTGCGTCCTGTCCGGCCAGAGCCCGCCTGAGCACGGGGTCTCCAATCCGCCCGGGGCGGCTTTCGTGAGTCAAGTATTCCGGATCGTCGCGCCTGAGCACATACCGGAAAAATCGCTCGGTTAACGAAGTAGTGTCGCTTTCCGCAGCAACCGTAAGCGTCTCGAAGGGCCCTGAATCGGCCAGCACCCAACCGTCCGTATCGACGATGCGGATGCGATCGTCACGCCCGGCGAAGGGCGCAAGAACCCGATTGAGCTCCGGCAGCTCACGGACAATCGAATTGGGCTCGCCGGTCCCGTCCCAGGTCGCGGCCGCGAGACGCGCCGACCTGCCCTGATCATCGGAATCGATAATGCCAATGCCGAGCGCTCCGCTGGCGAGGCGAAGCGGGAGACGGGCCTCTATGGCGAAACCGGTCTCCGTCTCCTGCCAGGCTCCGTAGACCGTATCGTGGTACCCGCCTGTCGGCTCGAACCTCGGACTGCCGGCGGTGAGCTGAGCGCGAAACGAGCCCGGCGCCGAGTTGGCCAGCAGCAGCGCCGAGCGCGTCGCCGAATCGCTGCCGAAAATCAGCGCGACACGATCCCCGTGCGGTGCCTCGCCAGGAACGCCCTGGTGCACGACCTCGTCGTCGACCACGTCGACAAATACGTAAACGAAACCGGCCGCGACACCAAGCCAGAGCCGACTGCCGTCAGCGAATGCCAGCGAGCGCGAGACGCCCGCCTGGTCCGACGGATCCCGCGTGTAGCGCCAGTCTCCCCGGAACCCGTCGACGGTCGGCGGCCGCGACAGTCCATACAGATAGAGCGCTTCGCCGGTCGTTCCCTGCGCCGTTCCGGTGGCCCGCAGCGCTTCGCTGTCTGCGAGCTGCGTAGCGACGACTCGTGCGCGGGCGCTGTCGAGCAGCGATCGCTCGAGCCCGGTTCTGAGTGAGACCTCGACCTGCCGCACAACCTGAATACCTGCCCAGGGCAGCAGCAGCGTCAACACACCGAGAGCCAGCAGTTGCAGGCGAAGCGACATTCCGTCCTGGACCCGTCATCGAGATTTGCTGCAGTCCATTGTATGGTGCGCGTCGAACGCGGACGAAACCGCCCCGAGGCACAGTGCCGAAAGCGTGAACAGCGAGAACTCGAACGACCGGATCGAAGCGCTGCTCGACTACTGGTTCGATGGCGACCCGGCAGAACGCGGGCGTCCGGAAGAGCTCATGCGTAAGTGGTTTGCCAGCACACCGGATCAGGACCGCGAGCTGATGCAGAAATTCGGTGCGCTGGCTCAGTCTGCCGGACGCGGCGAGCTCGAGCAGTGGGCTGACTCGGCACGCGGCCGCCTGGCGCTCATCATCCTGCTCGACCAGCTGCCGAGAAGCCTCTTCCGCGGCACAGCCGAGGCGTTCGCCGGCGACCCGAAGGCGCTGGCAATCTGCCTCGAGGGGCTGGATCGCGGTCAGGACCGGAGCTTGCATGCGCTGGAACGGTTGATCTTCTGCATGCCGCTGCAGCACTCCGAGTCACGATCGATCCAGGCGCGGTCGATCGACGTATTCGAGGACCTGGCAAGCTCTGTCGACTCCGGGCCGTTGGCCTCCGTCCTCGAGACGACGGCAGACTATGCCCGGGAGCATCGGGAGATAATCGAACGGTTCGGCCGCTTCCCGCACCGTAACCGGACGCTCGGCCGGCCGTCGACAGACGAGGAGCGGGAGTTTCTCGATTCCGGCGGACCGACTTACGGACAATAGGAGAGACTCCGTGCAGTCACTGAAATCGCAGCGCATCGCAATCATCGGCGGACAGAGGATTCCCTTCTGCCGTGCGAATACGAAATACAGCGTAAGCTCCAATCACGAGATGATGACCGCAAGCCTGCGGGGGCTGGTCGAGCGCTTCGATCTCACGGGGGAAGTCCTCGGCGACGTTGGGCTCGGCGCCGTCATCAAGCATTCACGCGACTTCAATCTGGCGCGCGAGGCCGTGCTCTCCTCGGGGCTCGCGCCCGAGACTCCGGCGTTCGACATACAGCGCGCCTGCGGCACCAGTCTTTCGGCGGCCCTGCTCATCGCCGGCAAGATCTCGGTTGGCCTGATCGATGCCGGCATCGCCGGCGGTACCGACAGCATCAGCGATCTGCCGATCGTCTATCCGGATGCCTATCGCTCGATACTGCTGGAAAGCGCCCGCGGTCGCTCGCTGGGGCAGCGCATCAAGCCCTGGCTGCGTCTCAGGCCCAGACACTTCAAACCGTCGCTGCCTGGAGTCGTCGAGCCGCGAACGGGTCTCTCCATGGGCCAGAGCATGGAGGTCACAGCGAAACAGTGGGGCATCAGCCGCGAGGACCAGGATGCGCTCACGCTCGCGAGCCACGCGAATGCCGAGCGGGCATGGTCCGACGGTTTCTACGATGATCTCGTCGTGCGGCATCGCGGGGTGCGCAAGGACAACAATATCCGTCCGAACACCAGCCTCGAGAAGCTCGCAGCGCTCAAGCCCGTGTTCGACCGCGGGCCCGGCGGCACGCTCACGGCCGGCAACAGCACGCCGCTGACGGATGGCGCATCTGCCGTCCTGCTCGCAGCGGAAGACTGGGCCCGCGAACGGGGCCTTCCGGTGCAGGCCTACCTGACCTACGGTCGTGAGGCCGCAGTCGATTTCGTCACCCGGGAAGGGCTGCTGATGGCGCCAGCCTATGCCGTCTCCGACCTGCTCGAGGATGCCGGGCTCGGTCTGCAGGACTTCGACTACTACGAGATTCACGAGGCCTTCGCCGCACAGACCCTGGCGACGCTGGCAGCATGGGAGTCGGAGTCCTTCTGCGCCGAGAAACTCGGCCGCGGTGAGCCGCTGGGCGCTATCGACAGAAGCAAGCTCAACGTCAACGGCGGCAGCGTCGCGATAGGCCACCCGTTCGCGGCGACGGGAACGCGTCTGCTCGCCACGCTCGCCAAACAGCTGTCCCTGACCGGCGGACGCGGGCTCATCTCGGTTTGTACGGCGGGCGGTATGGGCGTTACGGCAATCGTCGAGGCGGCCTGATCCCGACGGCATTCAGCCTGCTGCGCTCAGAACGTAGGCGACGACCAGCGGCAGAGTCAGAACCGAGAACAGCGTGGACACGAGCACGATACCGGCAACGTCGTCCGGCGCTCGATCATAACGGGCCGCGAACAGATAACTGAACATCGCCGCCGGCATCGCGCCCTGCAGAATCAGGACCCCGCGTGCAACTCCCTGCAGTCCCAGAACCTCAGCGACTGCCAGCGCGATCGAGAAGCCTATCGCGATCCGGACTGCGCCCCAGAGGCATGCGAACGGCAGGCGTGCAACCTTGAGTCCACCGAGCGTGTTGCCGAGCGCAAGCAACATCATCGGGATCATGAGACCGCCGAGCAGCCTCAGTGTTCGGGCAATCCACTCGGGCGGCGCCAGATCCATGACCAGGAGCGCGGTTCCGATCAGGGCGGCGTAGATCACCGGCGTGGTCGCGAGCGTCCGCCAGGGTGACAGCCCCGACTGCAGAATCGGCGTCAAAGTGAACTGGCCGATGGAACCGGCGACGAACACGGCGACAGCAAGACCGAGGCCTTCCTGACCGAAAGCAAAGAAGCAGACGGAGAGACCGAGGTTACCGGTATTGCCGATGGCGAGCACCGGGAGATACGTCCTGACCCCAAGCCGGGCAAGTCGGACGATCACGAGGCAGGCCAGCACCGTCACCACAATCATCGCGGCACCGCCGGCGGCCATCCGCGCGACAGTCTCGGTTGGCAGGTCCAGACTCGACAGGCTGTCGATGACCAGGCAGGGGCCGGCAATGTTCATAACGAGGCGAGTGACGAACTCGCGCTCGAACGGAACACCCATCTTGCGCCAGCCGTAACCCAGCGCGGCAATGAGAAACACCGGCAGCAGCACGCCGGACAGCGTAAGGATCATGAGATCGACAGATTAATGCTAGGCGGTGTCGGCGACCAGCGTCCGCAACCTCGCGTGCAGCGGGCTCCTGCGCGGAAAATGCGTCAGCAGATATTCCATCTGGTCCGCCAGAACGCGACGGCCCTTCAGGTAGATGTACTCCGCGTAGGTCGGCGTGAACGGCACGGCGACGAGCTGCATGTTCGCCTGCTCCGGCGTGCGACCGCCTTTATGGTTGTTGCAGCGGCGGCAGGCAGTCACGACATTGCTCCACCGATCCGTGCCGCCCTGACTCAACGGCTTGATGTGGTCTCGCGTCAACTCCGAGGTCGAAAAGCGCTCCGCGCAATACATGCAGACGTTGGCATCGCGACGGAACAGAGTGCGATTGTTCAGCGGTGGCGTGTAGCGGTCACTGTTTCGCTCGAGCGCGTAGGTATCACCCACGGTCGCAATGATCGAGCTGACCACGATGAAACTGCGGTCACCCGTGAGCGCGTTGTATCCGCCGCGCAGCGTGTAGATCGGCGAGCCGCAGGTATAAGCCACCTGATCGGCGTGATAGAGAGATGCCGCGGCCCGGTAATCGATCCACTCGAGCGGCATCCCTGCAACGTCGGTCCGCAGTACCTGCTGAGAAACGAGTTGTGTCGTCTGTTCCACTGATCTTCTACGAAGAGAGCATCAAGCGTCAGAAAGTGTCACCGAGACGGCGACAATTTACAACGCTAGTGTTGTAAGAATGTTACACCTCGCGCTGACGGCGAGGCCAATGGCCCGGCCGGGCTAGCGTCTGCTGCGCTGCCGCAGGGTCCGGTCCCGGAGCTCCTGGCGCTGCTGCGGCGGCAGCCGTTGAAACCTGTCCCTCAGGTTCTGCTGCTCGTCGAATGACAGACCGTTGAAGCGGCGGTAGACATCCTGCAATCGCTCGCGATCACGGTTGGACAATCGACGGTAGGCCTCATAACGGCGGCGCACGGCGACCCGCTCGCCATCACTGAGCTCCTGCCAGAGTGTGAAGCGATCGCGTGCGGAACGGCGCTCGGCACGATTCATTTCGAGCCACCTTCTCGCCCCGAGGGCAATCCGCTCCTGGCGCTCGGGCGCAAGCTCCGCCCACGAGGTCTCCTGATCGGCCAGCAGCTGGCGCTGCGCGGGGCTCAGGTCGTCCCAGGCGACACCCTGCGCGCCCGCTTCGACACCCAGCAGTGCCAGGAAGGTCAGCGCCAGCAGTCTCACGGCCAGGCTAGTTCTCATCGGTCCCATCTTTCTCTTCGTCCGTACCGGACGCCTCGTCTTCGTCAACGCGCTCATCTTCCATCTCGACAACGACGAGCCACTCTTCGTCGCCCTCCTGCCAGCTTCCAAGGTATTCGAGGAAGCTCAGATCGGGTTCTTCGTCCTGCGCATTGGCCGCACCGGCGAACGCCGCGGCGACCGACAGCACAACGAGTGGCTTTCGAACCATCAACCACTGCCGTCCGCAGCATCACCGCTCTCCAGCAGCTCAGGCTGCTCGAGCAGCCAGGCATAGAACTCGAGCTCCTCGAACAGGTCGAGGCTCTCACCCTCGAGCAGAATATCGAGATCGCTGACCACCGCAGCCTGCTCCGGGCCAACCGGCGCGTCGGCGGCCGGCCAGAAGAGAATCAGGGCCAGAACGGCCGCTGCCACAGCGCCGACCGGCACCAGGCGCCCCGATCCGAAAGTCCATCCGGCCCGCCCATTCTCGGCGGCATCCACGGCGTTCGCCCGCGCCCGCGCAAGCCTCGAACGCGTCTCACCATCGAGCCCCTCGACGCTCTGCTGGAACAGCCGACCCGATCTGGCCGCCAGCTCGCGCTCGAATCTCGCCTGTTCGTCGCTCATGTCCAATGTTCTCCCAACAGCTCACGCAACCTCGACACAGCACGTGAATAATGTGTCTTGACGCTGCCGTCGCTGACGCCCATGGCAACCGCCGTCTGAGCAACGTCCAGATTTTCGAAATTCCGGAGCATGAACGCCTCACGCTGGCGCTGCGACAGCTCTCTGAGCGCCGCTTCCAGCGCAGCCATGGCCTCGTGGCCCTCGGCCTGAGAGCGCGGATTGTCGCTCGCGGGCCCGGGCGCTGCCTCGATAGGGTCCGATCCGTCCTCCTGGCGGCCCGGGAACAGGCTCATGACCCGCCGTCTGACGGCCTGCCGGCGCGCCCAGTCACGAACCCGGTTTTTCAGGATGCGAAAGAACAGCGGTCGCCACTCCGCAGAAGGCCGCGCCGCATAGCGCGCCGAAAACCGCATCATCGTGTCCTGAACGATGTCGAGCGCATCGTCGGTATCCCGCACCGAGACCATCGCTATCCGGAACGCGCTTGCCTCAACCTGCCGCAGAAAGCCGTCGAGATCGGCGATTTCGTCCAGCGTTTCTCCCTCGGCCACGAGACCTGATTCGAACGGCATCAAGAGCTCCATCGGACTGACCTTCTTCACGGAAGCCAACTACATCCTGCCGGCATGCCGGCCCGTCATGATCAATACAACGTCGCGCAAGGCTGGCCGTTGACAGGCCGAAAAGCTATAACCGAACCGGAGCGGACCAGATCCTATTACATAATCCACGAATGGCCCAAAAGTTGAATCGCGTCCGCGTCGCCGTACCCGTACCCGTTGCCGAGGGCTTCGATTACCGCTGGGAAGGGCCGGAGCCTGCGCCCGGGCCCGGGATCCGCGTGCGCGTCCCTTTCGGCAGCCGGCAGCGCATCGGTATCGTCATCGAGCCCGGGGCGGCATCACGAGTCGAGGACGCGGCGCTGAAGGCGGTTGCTGAGGTCATCGACTCCGAACCGCTGATCGACCGGAAGCTGATGGACGCTCTGCACTGGGCAGCCGATTACTACCACCACCCCGTCGGCGAAGTCCTGGTCCACGCGCTCCCGGCGCTCCTGCGGCAGGGACGCTCGGAGTCACCGAAGCCGGAGGCAGCCTGGGAACTCGCCGCGGACTGGCCGGCCACCGAACTGGAGTCGCTCAGGCACAGGGCGCCGCGTCAGGTCGAGGCACTCGATCTGCTGGCCGCATCGGGAATCGTGACGGCGGGGCGGTTCAGGGAGGCAGGGGTCGGACTCGATGCCGTTCGTCGCCTGGTCAAGAAAGGCTGGGTGGTCCCCGCAATGCCCGACGCTGCTCCGGCAGAGACCGAGCTGGCAATCAGGCCCGGGTCCGGCCCCGCAGCGTCCTTAGACGAACAGGCGACAGACAAGCAGGCGACGCGCGAGAAGCCGCCGACACTCACGCCCGAGCAGGAAGCGGCAGTCGAAGCGATACGCTCGACCAGCGGGTTTGTCGCCTCTCTCCTCTACGGCGTCACGGGGAGCGGCAAGACCGAAGTCTTCCTGCGCCTGATAAGTGATGCACTCAGCCGCGACCTTCAGTGTCTGCTGCTCGTGCCCGAGATCGGGCTGACGCCGCAACTCGTGAACCGGCTGAGCCAGCGCTTCGGCTGCGAGCTCGCCGTGTTTCATTCGGCCCTGACCGATGCACAGCGATTGCAGGCGTGGCGTCGTGCCCGATCCGGAGCAGCCAGACTGATCGTCGGTACGCGGTCGGCCGTGTTCTCGCCACTGCCGGCACCGGGGCTGATCGTGGTCGACGAGGAGCACGACCCTTCTTACAAACAGCAGTCGGGATTTCGCTACTCGGGACGAGACCTCGCGATCATGCGCGCCAAGTTGCTGGACGTTCCCATCGTTCTCGCTTCTGCGACGCCTTCGCTGGAGAGTTTCCGCAATGCCGTCGAAGGGCGTTACCGCCTGCTGACGCTGCCACGGCGCATCGGCACGGGGGGCACACCGGCCATTCGAATCATCGATCTCAATCACCACGCCATGCGACGCGGCCTGTCGACGCCCCTGCTCACGGCCATGCGGCAGCATCTCGATCAGGGCAATCAGGTTCTGCTGTTCATCAACAGACGCGGTTTCGCTCCCGTGCTGTTCTGCCCCGAATGCGAGCAGGCGTCCGAGTGTCGGCGCTGCGACGCAAGGATGACGGTACATGCGGGCGCAGGGCAGCTCAGGTGCCATCACTGCGGCAGTCGCGAGCCCCTGCAATGGACCTGTCCCGACTGCGGCGCAGAGCGGATTGGAGTCGGTGCAGGGACCGAGCGCGTGACCGCAGAGCTCGGCGCGCTGTTTCCGGAGTTCACGATCGCCCGGCTCGACCGCGACGTGATCAGCGGCAGGCAGGCGCTGGGCGATGCGCTGGCCGAGATCGAATCGGGCCGGGCGCAGATCATCGTCGGGACGCAGCTTCTGACCAAAGGGCACGACTTCCCGTCGGTCACGCTCGTCGGGGTGCTCAATGCCGACCAGGGTCTGTTCGGCGCAGACTTTCGCAGCGAGGAACGGCTTGCGCAGACGATCGTGCAGGTTGCGGGCCGGGCGGGCCGGCGCGAGCTTCGCGGCGAGGTTCTGATCCAGACGCACTATCCGAATCATCCGCTGCTGCAGAACCTGTTGACGACGGACTACGGCGCTTTTGCCGAACATGCCCTGGCCGAGCGACGCGCAACGGGCTGGCCTCCGTTCAGCCACCTGGCCGTGTTCCGTGCCGAGTCCGGCGGCCGCGAGTCGGTGTTCCGGTTTCTCGAGAAGCTGAAGCGGCATTGCGACCCGACGGCCCCGGGAGTCAGAATTCTCGGGCCGACGGCGGACTGGATGGAACGTCGAGATGCGCGCTATCGGGCCCAGCTCCTGCTCCAGTCCGATCAACGTTCCAAGCTGCACGCATTGATCGAGTCGTGCCTCGACGTTCTGCCCGGCTGGCCGGAGACTCGACGTGTGCGCTGGGCCATCGATGTGGACCCGGCCGAGCTGTAGCCGCCGAGTTGCTTCGGGTAGAATTCGCCGCTTTCTCAAGACCCCTCCTCAAGATCCGTGCGTGACAAACTCGAACAGCTCGTCCGCGATGCGCTCCAACTCCTGGCCGAGCGGGACGGCCCGGCGGAGCTGGCCGATCTCGATCCTGGAATCGAGCGTGCGCGTGATCCCGAGCACGGAGACTTCGCGAGCAATGTCGCCCTGCGCGCAGCCAAGCTCGCGGGCAAGCCGCCGCGTGAGCA